>DATEOS010000264.1:0-6159 GCA_035273815.1 Candidatus Limnocylindria bacterium | reverse complement strand
GAAGCGCTGGGTGCGCTCGCCCAGCTCGCGCACGATGCGGAGCACCCACTTCTGGCCCAGGATCGTCAGCGCCGCCGTGGCGGCGCATTCAGCGCGTTGCGCGGCGGCGCGTCGCTCCGCTCGAGAGCGGGGAGTGGGAGGTGGCGAATGGAGCCCGGCGTCCATCAGGCGGCGGACGATAGCACCGCCTCGTGAGGAGGGTCAACCGAGCTCCATGGGCGCTGCGCCTCCAACAGGCGCGGACGGATGGCTATTCGACGTGCACGACCATGTTCATGGCCGAGTGGAACAGGCAGGTGACGTTGTAGTCGCCCGGCTCCGGGAAGGAGACCTCGACCGTGGCGCCAACCGCGATGTCCTCGTTCACGCGCGCGTTGTCCGCTTCGCCGCCGTTCTCGCCTTCGGTGAAGGTGTGCGGTGCGCTTGAGTTGTTGATGACCGTCAGCGTCTCGCCGGCCGGCACCGTGACCTCGGTCGCGCCGAACGAGCTGGTGCTGGTGATGGTCACCGATGGGCCTGCGCCCATGCTCTCGGCGGCGCTCTCGCTGGCGGCCATGCTCTGGGCCGTCGTGGCGGTTGCGGCGGGCGCCGAGCTCGAGCCGGTGCCGGCACAGGCGCTCGCGGCCAACACCAGGCTGGCAAAGCCTGCGCCCAGCGCGAGCCGCCGCCGCATGGGATGGGTATTGAGCATGCGAAACCTCGCTTTCATTGTTGGGCGGCAGGATAGGGGCGCCACCGGCCGCCCCGTCCAGGCTGCGCGATGAACGCCCATCACTGATACGCCGCTGGTTTCACCCGCACGCGACATGCCTGTCGCGCCGCCGCTGGCGTATTTGACGCCCGATCGGGCAGGCCGCACACTCTGGCGCACCCACGACCGTCAGCCCCGCGCGTCGAGCATGCCGCAGACCACCATCTACGCCGCTCCCCGGACCCGCGAGCAGACTCCGCCACCGGCGGTCGCCACCCACGAGCTGGCGCGCCTATTCGGGCGGAGCGCGGCGCTTGCCGGCATCTCCATGCGCGTTGCGGCGGGATGCACCATCGCTCTGCTCGGGCCCAACGGCGCGGGCAAGACCACGCTGCTGCGGATCCTGGCCACCAGCCTGCGGCCGTCCTTCGGTCGGGTCGAGATCGAGTCGGTTGATATCGCCGTGCGACCCGACCTCGCGCGCCGGCGGGTCGCCTACCTGTCGCACGCCACTGGCCTGTACGACGACCTGACCGCGGCCGAGAACCTGGCCTTCACCGCCACCATGCGCTCCGTGTCGGAGCCGCGTGCCGCGGTGGCTGGGGCCCTGGCGGAGGTGGGGCTGACCGCCGACGCCGACCGGCGCGTCCGCACCTTCTCGGCCGGCATGCGGCGGCGCCTGGCGCTCGGCCGCCTGCTGCTGAGCGACTGGTCCGTGGTGCTGCTCGACGAGCCGCATGCCGCCCTCGACGCAGACGGCATGGCGCTGGTCGACCGCCTGCTGCAGCGCTGGCACGAGGCCGGCGTCACCGTGCTGGTGGCGTCGCACCAGGCGGAGCGCGTGACCCGCCTGGCCGATGGCTGGGCGCGGCTCGACTCCGGGCTCCTGCTCGAGACCGGCGGCAGCGGGGTGGAGGCCGCTGCGCCCGACCTGGTCGGTGTGCCGGCGCGGGTGGGGCGCGCATGAGTGGGCTGCGGGCCGACGCGGCCATCGCCTGGTCGATTGCTCGGAAGGATGCGCGCGCGGAGCTGCGGGGTCGGCAGGCCACCGTCTCGACGCTCTTCTTCGCGGCGCTGGTGCTGCTGCTGTTCGGCTTTGCCCTGGGGCCCGATGCGCGCCGGTTGACCGAGGCGGCGCCCGGGCTGCTGTGGCTGGCCATCGTGTTCGGCTCGCTGCTGAGCGTCACCCGCCTGCACCAGCTGGAGGTCGAGGACGATGCGCTGGACGAGCTGGCCCGCTACCCGGTCGAGCGCTACGCGATCTACCTCGGCAAGATGCTGGCCGGCTTGGGCGCGGTGCTGGTACTGGGTGCCGTGATGCTGCCGGTGGTCGCCATCCTGTACGGCATCAGCCCCGGAGACGCCTGGCCGGCCCTGGTGGCCACCCTTCTGCTCGGGGCGATCGGCCTGGCCGCGGTCGGCACCTTCTATGCCGGCGTGACCGTGCGCATGGCGGCACGCGAAGTCATGCTGCCGCTGCTCATGCTGCCGATCGTGGCGCCGTTGCTGCTGGCCGCCGTGAAGGCCACCACCGCCGCCCTGGCCGGCAACCCACTCGGCGACCTGGGTGCCTGGCTCCAGCTGCTGGCCGCCTTCGACCTGGTCATGATCGTGGCCGGCGCCGCGACGTACGGCTACCTGCTGGAGGATTGATGGCGACTCGGATCCTGGGCGCGATCGCGCTGGCGGCGGTGGTGGCGGCCACGATCTTCGCGCTGTTCATCGTGCCGCCCGACGCCAACCAGGGCGACGCGCAGCGAATCATGTACGTGCACGTGCCGTCGGCCTGGCTCGCGTACCTCTCATTTGGAGTCACCGCGCTGTCGGGCATCGCCTACCTGTGGCGGCGTGACCTGCGCTTCGACGCGGTTGCCCTGGCCGGCGCCGAGATCGGCGTCATGTTCACCGCCTTCGCCATCTGGGGCGGCATGATGTGGGGCCGGCCGGTGTGGGGCGTCTTCTGGCAGTGGGAGGACCCGCGCCTGACCACCACCGCCGTGCTGCTGGCCCTCTACCTGGGCTACCTGCTGATCCGGCGTCTGACTGAGGATCCGTATCGCCGCGCGACCCGCGCGGCCGTGGTGGGCATCGTGGCGGCCATCGACATCCCTATCGTCCACTTCAGCGTCGAGTGGTGGCGCGGCCTCCATCAGACGGCGACCTTTGGTGCGCCCGACAAGGTCCTCAACCCGTCGGCGCCGATGCAGTTCGTGATTGCCCTGGTCGGCATGGTGGTGGCCTTCACCATCGCCTGGGGCTGGCTCATGATCCGCCGGTATCAGCTGGCCAGGATCGAATGGCAGATCGAGGAGCACGGGCGGCTGGGCCGTATCAGCGCCGCTCGCCGTACCGCCGTGGCGCTGCCAGCCAGCGGCGACCCCGTGACCGGGCCGGGCGTGGAGGGCGCCTGATGCAGGACCTCGGCTTCATCGTCGCCGCCTACGGGGTGATCCTCGGCGGGTTGGCCCTCTACGCCGGCCTGCTGCTGCGCCGCCTGGCCGCAGCCCGGGCGGCGTCGCTTCGCATCCGTCGCCAGGCCGAGTCCGCGCCACCGCCCGCGCCCGACTCCCGCGCATGACGCAGGAGCAACCCGCCCCGTCCAGCCGTTCGCGCTGGGGATTGCTGCTGGCCGTGGCGATCGTGGTCGGGGCCATCGCCTGGCTCGCCTTCAGCGGCATCGGCAGTGCCCTCGTCTATTACCGCACCCCGACAGAGCTGCAGGCCCTGGGGGAGGAGGCCATCGGCTCATCCATGCGCCTGGGCGGCCTGGTCGAGCCCGGCAGCCTGAGCTGCGCCGAGGGACGGGTGGCCTTCACCATGACCGACGGGACCACCCAGGTCCAGGTCCGCAGCGCCCGAGACGCCGACGCCCTGCTCTGCCCGCGAGAAGGGGTGGGCGTGGTGGTGCAGGGCAAGCTGAGCGTGCTGGGCGTGTTCGAGCCGACCGAGGTGATCGTCAAGCATGACGAGAACTACGTCGCGCCCTCGGGCAGCGGCGTCCCGTCCCAGGTGATCGACCCCGGCACTGGCACGTGATCCCGACCCTCGGTCACGTGGCGGTCGTCGTGGGCCTGGCCACCACCCTGTTCGCGGCCACCGTCTTCGCGCTCGGCGGCAGACGCCACGATCCCGTGCTGGTGACGCTGGGTCGACGGGCCATGCTGGCCGCCTTCGCGCTGGCCCTGCTGGGCTGCGCCGCGATGGTGATCTCCCTGCTGACCCACGACTTCAGCGTGCGATACGTCGTCCGCAACAACGCCACCACCACGCCGCCCTTCTATTCCTTCATCAGCCTGTGGGCGGCGCTGGAAGGATCGATCCTGTTCTGGACCCTGCTGGCGACCGGCTGGGCGGCGCTGGTCCTGCATCGGTTCCGTCATCGGGCCCCGGCGCTGATGCCGTGGGTGGGGCTGACGCTGGCGTTGGCGGCCGCGTTCTTCTTCGCGGTGATGACCTGGCCGGGCGACCCGTTCCTGCGCATCTCGCCGATCGCCACCGAGGGCAGCGGGCCGAATGCCTTGCTGCAGAACCACCCCTTCATGGGCCTGCACCCGCCGCTGCTGTACCTGGGGTACACCGGCCTGGCCATCCCCTTCGCCTTCGGGGTGGCGGCGCTGATCACCGGCCGCACCGACGAGGAATGGCTGGGCATCGTTCGCCGCTGGACGCTAGTGCCGTGGATCTTCCTGACCGCCGGCATCGTGGCCGGCGCCTGGTGGAGCTACGAGGTGCTGGGCTGGGGCGGCTACTGGGCCTGGGACCCGGTCGAAAACGCCGCGTTGCTGCCGTGGCTGACGGCCACTGCCTTCATCCATTCCAGCATGGTCGCCGAGCGGCGCGGAACACTGCGCGTGTGGAGCCACCTGCTGGTGGTGCTCACCTTCTGGCTCACCCTGTTCGGGACCTTTGTGACCCGATCCGGCGTGGTGGCCAGCGTCCATTCGTTCACGGCCTCCGGCATCGGCGGCTGGTTCCTGGCGGCGTTGCTGATCACCCTGATCGGCGGGATGGGCCTGATCGTGTGGCGCGCGCCGCAGCTGCGCGACCTGCGCCCGGCCGGCAGCCCAATCAGCCGGGAGTCGGCCTTCCTGTTCAACAACGTGCTGTTCCTGGCCATCAGCCTGATCGTGCTGCTCGGGACGCTCTACCCGCTGGCGGTCGAGGCGGTGAGCGGCGAGACGGTGAGCCTGGGGGCGCCGTGGTTCAACCGCGTCGGCGCTCCGGCCTTTGTGGCGCTGTTATTCCTGATGGGCGTGGGGCCGGCGCTGCCGTGGGGCGGTGCCTCGTGGCGGACCGTCCGCGAGCGCTTTGCGCTGCCGGTTGTGGCGGGGTTGGTGGGCCTGGCGCTGGCGTGGCTGCTGCTCGGCGTTCGCGGGCCTGCGCCGCTGGCCGCAATCGGCCTGGCGCTGTTCGTCGTCGTGATGATGGGCGAGGAGGTGGTGCGCGGGGCGCGGGCTCGGGCCAGCGGTCGCGGGGAGGCGCCGGCCACCGCCGCCTGGCGGTTGGCGACCCGGAACCGGCGCCGCTACGGCGGCTACGTGGTGCACGCCGGCATCTGCGTGATGGCGATCGCGATCGCCGTCTCGGCGACCATGGGCATCGAGGCCACCACCACCCTGCGGCCCGGAGACGAGATGACGGTCGGCCCCTACCGGTTGCGCCACGAGCGGCTGGTGATCGAGCCGCTGGCCTCCGATCCGCGAGTGCGTGAGACGCGGGCCGAGCTGATGATCTCGGGACCGCAGCCGGGCGCGCTGACGACCGCTCTGCGTGACTACCCCAGCTCCACCACCCCCATCGCCACGCCGGCCGTGCGCAGCTCGTTCGGAGAGGACCTGTACGTGACGCTGATCGCCTACGACCCGGACACCGGCGCGGCCACGCTGCGCGTCTTCGTCAACCCGCTGGTCGGCTGGATCTGGCTGGGCGGAGCCATCGTGGCCCTCGGCGCCGTCTTCGCGGCCTGGCCGGAGCGGCGTCGCCGCGCGGTCATCGCGGCCGCGGCGGGGGCGTGACGGTGCCTCGGATCATGGCCTCCGGCTGGCGCTGGCTGCTGATCCCGTTGCTGGCGGTACCCATCGGCTGGGTGCTGTTCACCGGTCTCGGCCGCGACCCGCGCCTCATCCCGTCGCCGCTGATCGGCCAGCCGCTGCCGGTGTTGGCGGGGGCCACGCTGGACGGCGGAAGCTTCGATAGCGCCTCCCTGACCGGACGCCCGGCGGTGGTCAACGTCTGGGCTTCATGGTGCGCTCCGTGCGTGCAGGAGCATCCCCTGCTGCTTGACCTGCAGCGCGAGCGCGGTGACGAGCTGGCGGTGGTCGGGATCGTCTACGACGATGCGTCGGACCAGGCGACTCGGTTCCTGGAGCGGTACGGGGACGGCGGATGGCCCGACATGACCGATGCCGACGGCAGCATGGCCCTGGACCTGGGCGTCACCGGCCCGCCGGAGACCTTCTTCGTCGACG
>DATEOS010000263.1:0-2617 GCA_035273815.1 Candidatus Limnocylindria bacterium | reverse complement strand
CGACCAGGGCGTGGGTCCGGAAGCCGGCCGGCTGGCGCTGCATCTCGCGCTCCCAGCCGACGGCGGCACCCAGCAGCAGGGCCACCAGCATGCGCAGCAGCGGCTCCCACTGGATGCCCATCTCCGGAAGCTGGCTCACGGCCGCCCTCCAGTGCCCGTTCCGATCGGCGGCGCGCCCTCCAAGGGCGGCAAGCCGCCGCCTCCGACCTGGCGACCGTGGCGCGCCTGCTCGATTGCCCACCAGGCGGAAACCGCCACGTGCACCGCTCCCGCCACCAGCAGCAGGCCGAGCCAGATCGCCACGAAGCCTAGCAGCAGGAGCAGCGTCTCCGGGGTCGCCAGCCGCCCTCCCGCCAGAGCGTTCCCGATCGGCATCCACAGCACGCTGAGCAGCGCGATGGTGACGATCAGCAGCAGCGCGTCCAGCAGCAGCCCGCCAAGCGCCACGCCCAGCGCGCCCCATGGACGGCGTACCAGCGTCCGGCCCGTCCGGCCGAGGACCGTGACGATCTGCGCATCCGACGCCTGGTGCGCAACGCGCAGGGCGCTGCCACCGAAGGCCTGCCCCGCCAGCAGCGCCACGACGAACAGGATCAGGAACGGGGCCAGCGGAGCCCCGAGGCGGACCAGGATGGGCGTCGACGTGTCCGGCGAGGTGAATGCGTCCGGCGCCACCGCCGCGACCCCCGCCAGCAGCGCGGCGAGGGCACCGACGGCGGGGACAGCAGCCAGGACGACGATGGTGAAGCCGGTGAGCACCGCGCGCGTGAAGGGAGGCCGCGCTGCGTCCGCCACGGCGGCGCTGCGCAGCAGGGCGACCTGCGCCATGGCCGACAGCAGGCACAGCAGCGCGAAGACCGCCACGGCCAGCGCCGCCAGGCCGATGAGGTTGAGCGGGAACGCGCCGGAGGTGTAGATGGATACACCGATGTAGGCCAGGTCATTCGGGTCTGGGCGAGCGACCACGACCAGGAACGGGAGCCAGCCAACGAATGCCAGCCAGGCGAGCGCACCGGCCGGCCAGAGGTCAGCACGATCGCCGGCCAGCTGGGCCGCGTAGAGGGCACGCCGCAGCCAGCCGCCCATCGGCTATGCGTCCAGCGCCAGCGCCCGGTAGGTCGCGTCGATCCCCGCCAGGTGATGATCCAGGTCCATGGCCCGATGGATGTCGTCCACCGACAGCCACTCCCGCACGCCGGCATCGCCGAGCAGCTCGTCATGGAAGGCGGTCGTCCTGGCCAGCGAGCGGTGCGCAGCTCCCTGCACAAGGCGGTAGGCCTCCTGCCGATCGGCACCCTTGGCGATCATGGCCAGCAGCAGCGCCTCGGAATAGACCATCCCGCCGGACAGGTCCAGGTTGGCGCTCATCCGCTCGGCATCCACTTCCAGCCCGTCCAGCACGGTCGCCAGCGTCCGGGTGGCATAGGCCGCCACGCCCAGCGCCCGATCGAAGACGAAGCGTTCCGCACTCGAGTGGCTGATATCGCGTTCGTGCCAGAGGGCCATGTTCTCGAGCCCAACCAGCGCATCGGCCCTGAGCAGGCGCGCCAGTCCGCTGACCCGCTCGGCCAGGATCGGGTTACGCTTGTGCGGCATGGCGCTGCTGCCCTGCTGGCCGGCGCCGAACGGCTCGAATGCCTCGGCTACCTCCGTTCGCTGCAGATGCCGCACCTCGACGCTGATCCGCTCCAGCGTCCCGCCCAGGATCGCCAGGGTGGTCAGCAGCTCGGCGTGGCGATCGCGGCTCACCACCTGCGTGGCGGCCGGGTCCGCCGTCAGTCCCAGCGCCTCGCAGACATGACGCTCAACCTCGGCGCTGACGTTGGCGTGGCTACCGACGGCACCGGAGATCTTGCCGACGGCGATCCGCTCCCCCACCCGCTGCAACCGCTCCGCGTCGCGCTCCAGCTCCGCGAACCAGCCGGCCGCCTTGAAGCCGAAGGTGATGGGCTCGGCGTGGACCCCGTGGCTGCGACCGACCATAGCGGTGGACCGATGCTGCAGCGCCAAACGCCGCACGATCTCCAGCAGGCGCGCCAGCCCGGCAGCCACGACGGCCGTCGCATCGCGCAGGGTCACGGCGGTGGCGGTGTCCAGCACGTCGGAGCTGGTCAATCCGTAGTGCAGCCAGCGACCTTCTGGCCCCAGCCGCTCGGTGACGCTGCGCAGGAAGGCGATGACATCGTGCTGCGACTCGCGCTCGATCTCCCTGGCGCGCGCCGGGTCAACCTCCTCGTCGGCGAGCGCGGACCTGATCCGCTCCCAGTCCTCGGTGGGAATGACGCCGCTCTCGTGCAGCGCCTCGGCGGCGAGCAGCTCGATCCGGAGCCAGAGCTGCAGCCGACGCCGCTCGCCGAAGAGCTCGCGCAGCTCCGGCAGGGCGTAGCGGTCGATCACGAGGCAAGCATAGGCGGATCAGCTGTTGACGCCCGGCTGCCCCACGCAAGAGGATGTCGAGGTGACTGCCCACGTCAGCCCTCGGCCGCACAGCCCGCCAATGCCGCGAATTTCGATGGCGCTGCTCGGCGTTGCGCTCGTCCATGCGGCGTTGCTGTTCTGGAGTCGGTACCTGCTGCAAGGGTATGTCGAGCTTTCGCTGCCAATCGCCGTCGGCCAG
>DATEOS010000262.1:0-3333 GCA_035273815.1 Candidatus Limnocylindria bacterium | reverse complement strand
AGTTCCTCGAGTTCTACAAGAAGGAACCCGCCAAGACGCAGCAGTACTTCGCCTCGTACGACCAGAAGGTTGGTGGCACTAACAAGTTCGAACCGGGATTCGACGTGGCGAAGGGCTTGGCTCGCAAGCTGGAGGCGATCGCCCTGATCGCCAGCGAGGGCGTGACCGATCCGGCCAACCCCGCGAAGGCCAGGCAGGGCACCCTGCAGGGCCTGATCCAGCAGCGCAACGCCGCCATCAAGGGCCTCAACGACCAGGTGGCGGCCTGGGACGTCCGCCTGGAGTCGCGGAAAACGACGCTGCAGCGGCAGTTCTCCAACCTCGAGGTCGCGCTCGGCAAGATGCAGCAGCAGTCGTCCTGGCTGGCGGGTCAGCTCGCCAGCCTGGCCTGAGCGAGAGCGAGCCAGCGATGACCAACCCGATGCGCGCGCGGTACCTCGAAGACGCCGTGGCCACTGCTTCGCCGGCCAAGCTGCTGCTGATGCTCTTCGACCGGCTGGTCGTCGACCTCAACCGCGGGGAGCAGGCGCTGCTCGCCGGCGATCGGCCGGAGGCCAACACCCAGCTCAAGCACGCTCAGGACATCGTCACCGAACTGCACGTCTCGCTCGACCTGGACGCGTGGGACGGCGCCGCCGGACTGGCCTCGCTCTACGCCTTCGTGGAGACCGAGCTGATCACCGCCAACATCCGCGGCGACGCCGCCAAGGTGGCCTCGATTCGCGGCCTGATGGAACCGCTGCGCGACACCTGGCGTGAGGCGGCGATGACCCTCGCGGCTGCCGAGGGCTGACCTTCGATGGCTGACGACTGGCGCAGCGCCTGGGTGCAGGCCCTGGACGAGCTCGAGGCGGACGTCGAGGCCGTCGAGCGGATGATCCGGGAGGAACACCGCAGTCAGGACCTGCCGGCCGCCACGCCGTGGGATCCGCCGCCGGGGCTCGGGCCGCTGCCGCTCGACCTGCGGCCGCGGGCGGACAGCATTCTGACCCGCCAGCTGGAGGCCGCGAAGGCCGCGGCCATGGCGATCACGGTGAACCGGCGGCAGACCGCGTTCGCCGCCAAGGTGGAGGTCGGCACGGCCGGCAAGGCGGTACCCACGTACGTCGACTACAACATGTGACCCGACGCGTACAACCTCCCGGCAACCGTTTGACGCTCAGCGGATTCCTCAGGCCGCCGAATCGGATGGTACGAGCGACGGATCGCTCATCGAACGCCAGGGACCGGCGGCCACCGTACGTCGAAGGGAACCAGCCGTGTTCGATGACGTGTCGACGTCCTCGCTCAAGGTCTCGGTCGCCGGCCTCGCTGCCCGGCAGACGGCCATCGCCGACAACATCGCGAACATCGAGACGCCCGGTTACCAGGCCCGTAAGGTCAAGTTCGAGGAGGCGCTGAGCAGCGCCGTCGCTCACGGCCGGTCGCCCTCGACGGTTCAGCCGTCGGTGCAGAACTCGCTCGAGCCGACCCGCCTGAACGGCAGCAACGTCAACCTCGACGAGGAGACGCTCTCGCACATCGACACCACGATGCGGTACCAGCTGAGCATCCGGGCGCTGGACGGCAAGTACGGCCTGATCCGCGACGCGATCAAGGGAGCCTGATCACGATGAGCACCTTCAACGCGATCGGCGTGGCCGGCACCGGCGTGACCGTGTACCGCAAGTGGCTGGACGCCGTCTCGGACAACATCGCCAACATCGACAACGTCTCGCGGACGTCGGAGAACGCCTTCCAGGCCCGGTACGTCGTCGCCCAGGAGGCGCAGGACGGCAACGGCGCCCAGGTCGGCGGCATCGCGTACGGCAGCGCCGAGGGCCGGCTCTCCTTCGAGCCGGACAACCCGCTGGCCGACACCGAGGGCTACGTCCGCCGCCCGGACATCGACCTGGGCAGCCAGATGGCCCAGATGATGATGGCCCAGCGCGCCTACCAGGCCAACCTCGCCGTCGTCGACCGTGCCCGTGACTCGTACAACGCCGCCATCAACCTCGGGAAGTGATCTGAATGACCTCTCCGATCAGCGCGATCAGCGCTCTTTCCGGCATCAGCGGTGTCAACGCCGTCAGCGGCGTGGGGGAAGCCGCCGGCACGTCCGGCGTCAGCGGACCGAACACCGACTTCGCCGCCATGGTCAGCAAGGGCCTGGAGGGCGTGCAGGCGTCGCAGGCCAAGGCGGGCGACCTGGCCGTCCAGGCGGCCAACGGCACCCTGGCCGACCCGGCGCAGTACACCATGGCCGCCACCGAGGCCGCCCTCGGCCTCCAGCTCACCATGGCCATCCGCAACAAGGCGCTGGACGCATTCCAAGAGATCATGAGGATGCAGGCCTGACATGACGGACCGTCTCCCCGCGCCCGTACGCAAGGTCGGCGACACCTTCAAGTCCTTCACCCCCGGGCAGAAGGCGGTCACCGTCTTCGCCATCCTGGCCCTGGCCATCGGCGGCTACTTCTTCGCCACCTGGGCCGCCAAGCCGACCTACTCGGCGCTGTTCAGCAACCTGTCGAGCAAGGACGCGAGCGCGATCGTCGAGTCGCTGCAGGAGGCCGGCACGCCGTACGAGCTGGCCAACAACGGGACCACCATCATGGTGCCCCAGGACCAGGTGTACGACCTGCGGCTGCAGCTGTCCGGCGAGGGCCTGCCCGGCGAGTCCGACACCGGCTACGCGCTGCTCGACCAGCAGGGCATCACCACCAGCGACTTCATGCAGCAGGTCAACTACCAGCGCGCCCTGGAGGGTGAGCTGGCCAGCACCATCAAGTCCATCGACGGCGTCGAGGCGGCCACCGTCCACCTCGTCATGCCGCAGAAGGACGTGTTCGCCGACGACCAGGACAAGACCACCGCGTCGGTGCTGGTGCAGTCGGCCGCCAACAAGCCGCTGTCCAACCAGCAGGTGCAGGCCATCGTGCACCTGGTCGCGTCCAGCGTCGAGGGTCTCGACCCGACGCAGGTCACCGTGGCCGGCGCGGACGGCCGGATCCTGTCCACCGGCGGCGGCGCGGCCGTCGCGACCGGCGGCGACAGCGGCGCCGACGCGCAGACCGTCGCTTACCAGAACCGGCTGAACTCGTCGTTGCAGAACATGCTCGACTCGGTCGTCGGGCCCGGCCACGCCGTGGTCACCACGACCGCGGAGCTGAGCTTCGACCAGACCGAGACGAACCGGGAGACCTTCACCCAGGACCCGACCGTCGGCGCGCTGTCGGAGAGCATCAGCCGCGAGGCGTACAACGGCAACGGCACCGGCACCGGCGGCGTGCTCGGCCCGGACAACATCCAGGTCCCCAACGGCACGACCAGCAGCACCGGCACCGGCCAGTA
>DATEOS010000261.1:0-2600 GCA_035273815.1 Candidatus Limnocylindria bacterium | reverse complement strand
GGTGGACCAGTTCAACACCGAGCACCAGAACATCAAGGTGACGATGAACGTCTACCAGTGGGCCGACTACTACCAGAAGGTTCCGGCCGCGGTGTCCACCGGCAACGGTCCCGACCTGGGCATCATGCACGTCGACAGCGTGGCGACCAACGCCGCCCGCGGTGTCGTGCTCCCGCTCGACGACCTGGCCAAGTCGCTCAACCTGACCGAGGCCGACTTCTCGCCGCCGGTGTGGCAGGCGGGCGTCTACAACGACAAGCGGTACTCGATCCCGCTGGACGTACACCCGCTGGGCCTGTTCTACAACAAGGCCGTCATGGAGAAGGCCGGCCTGGATCCGGAGAAGCCGCCGACGACCAACGACGAGTACATGGCGGCGCTGGACAAGATGAAGGCCGCCAACATCCAGGGCAGCTGGGCCACGCCGTTCCAGTTCACCGGCGGTCTGTGGTTCCAGTCGCTGCTGGGGCAGTTCGGCGGCGCCCTGTTCGACGAGGGCGCCAAGACCGCGACGTTCGGCCAGGACCCGGGCGTGCAGGCCCTGACCTGGTACGTCGACCTGGTGAAGAAGGGCTACAGCCCGAAGAACGTGGCCCAGGACGCCGACCTGGTGGCGCTGCGCAACGGCAAGAACGCGCTCAACTGGAACGGCATCTGGACGATCAACACCCTCAAGGAGGACAAGAACCTCAAGTGGGGTGCCGCGCCGGTGCCCCAGATCGGCAGCGAGAAGGCCGTGTGGGGCAACTCCCACCAGTTCGTGCAGTTCAAGCAGGGCCAGAAGGACGACAACAAGCTGACCGCCGGCAAGGTCTTCATCAACTGGATCAGCCAGAAGTCGCTCGAGTGGGCCAAGGGCGGCCAGGTGCCGGCCCGCAAGGAGGTCCGGGAGAGTGCCGAGTTCAAGGCGTTGCCGGAGCAGGCGGCGCTGGCTCAGCAGATCGACTACGTGAAGTTCCTGCCGTCGGTGCCGGGCATCGGCGATGCGATGAACTCCGTCTACACAGCGGTGAACGAGGCGGTCCTGCTGCGCAAGGAACCCGCCAAGGCCCTGGCCGACGCGACCAACCAGGCGAACCAGATCCTCGAGCAGAACCGTAAGAAGTACGGCGGCTGACATGGTCGAGCAGACCGTCCGGTCCGAGCCCACGTCCGCCTCGAAGTCCACGGCACCGGCCGCGGCTTCGAAGCGGCGGGGCTCGGGCCTCACCCCGTACCTCTTCCTCGCGCCGTACGCCGCGCTGTTCTTCACGTTCGTGCTGCTGCCCGCGGTCTACGGGGTGTGGATCAGCCTGCACGACTGGGACTACCTGCTGCCCGGCAAGCCGTTCGTCGGGCTGGACAACTACCAGGCGTTGTTCGACTCCGGGTCGCGGGTGTTCAGCGACTTCTGGCAGAGCATGCAGGCCACCGGCATCTTCACGGTGCTCAGCGTGCCGCTGCTGGTGATCGCCCCGCTGGGCATCGCGCTGCTGATCAACCGCAGCTTCCCGGGGCGTACCTTCTTCCGGGCCGTCTACTTCGCGCCGTACGTGCTGGGCGTAGCGGTGATCGGCGTGCTGTGGCGCTTCCTGCTGGACCCGAACCTGGGCGCGGTGAACGCGCTGCTCGGCGCGGTCGGGCTGCCCGACAACACGCCGTGGACCACCGGCCTGCCGTGGGCCTGGATCTCGCTGGTCATGGTCACCGTCTGGTGGACGCTCGGCTTCAACGCCGTCATCTATCTGGCCGGCCTGCAGGACATCCCGCGGGAGCTGTACGAGGCGGCCCGCATCGACGGCGGCGGCAAGTGGGCCGAGTTCCGCCACGTCACCCTGCCGGGACTGCGGCCGGTGCTGCTGTTCGTGGTGATCAACACGGTGCTGGCGTCCAGCAACATGTTCGGCCAGGCGTACCTGATCACCCAGGGCGCGCCGGGCAACGAGACCCGCACGGCCATCATGTACATCGCCCAGGAGGGCCTGCGCGACTACCGGATGGGCAGCGCCGCGGCGATGAGCTACGTGCTCACCCTGGCCCTGCTGCTGGTCAGCGTGATCACCTTCCGCGTCTTCAGAACGAAGGACTGACCATGGGCCGCGCAAGAGGGATCGCCTGGTACACCATGCTGATCGGCCTGAGCCTGATCTTCGTGGCGCCGCTGGTGTGGATGCTGCTCACCTCCATCAAGGGTCCCGGGGAGGCCACCCAGGTGCCGCCGACGGTGGTGCCGCAGGACCCGACCACCGAGGCCTACAGCACGTTGTTCACCGGCAACTCGCAGACCCCGGTCCTGCGCTGGTTCCTCAACAGCATGCTGGCGGCCACCGGGCAGGCCGTGGTCATCCTCGCCGTGGCCTCGATGGCCGCGTACGCGCTGGCGCGGATGGACTTCCGGGGCAAGCGCGTCGTGTTCAGCATGATCATCGCGACGCTGTTCGTGCCGATCTTCACGCTGATCATCCCGAACTTCCTGATCATCGACCGGCTGGGCTGGCTGGACAGTCTGTGGGCGCTGATCATCCCGGGCGCGGCCGGCGCGTTCGGCGTGTTCTTCCTGCGCCAGTTCTTCCTCAGCCTGCCCCGGGAACTGGAGGAGGCCGCCGTCCTGGAGGGCGCCA
>DATEOS010000260.1:0-6104 GCA_035273815.1 Candidatus Limnocylindria bacterium | reverse complement strand
TGGCCCTCCCCGGCGAACGCGACCGACAGCACCTCGCCCTTGGCGTGCTCGCCCATCAGGAAGACCGACGGGTACTTCATGGTGACCTTGGAGCCGATGTTGCCGTCGATCCACTCCATGGTCGCGCCCTCTTCGGCCTTGGCCCGCTTGGTGACCAGGTTGTAGACGTTGTTCGACCAGTTCTGGATCGTCGTGTAGCGGCAGCGGCCGCCCTTCTTCACGATGATCTCGACGACCGCCGAGTGCAGCGAGTCCGACTTGTAGATCGGCGCGGTGCAGCCCTCGACGTAGTGCACGTAGGCGTCCTCGTCGACGATGATCAGCGTGCGCTCGAACTGGCCCATGTTCTCGGTGTTGATCCGGAAGTAGGCCTGCAGCGGGATGTCGACGTGCACGCCCGGCGGCACGTAGATGAACGAGCCACCCGACCACACCGCGGTGTTCAGCGCGGAGAACTTGTTGTCCCCGGCCGGGATGACGGTGCCGAAGTACTTGCGGAACAGCTCGGGGTGCTCCCGCAGACCCGAGTCGGTGTCCAGGAAGATGACGCCCTGGGCCTCCAGATCCTCGCGGATCGAGTGGTAGACGACCTCGGACTCGTACTGGGCGGCCACACCGGAGACCAGGCGCTGCTTCTCCGCCTCCGGGATGCCCAGCTTGTCGTAGGTGTTCTTGATGTCCGCGGGCAGGTCGTCCCAGCTGGCGGCCTGCTTCTCGCTGGAACGCACGAAGTACTTGATGTTGTCGAAGAAGATGCCGTCGAGGTCCGAACCCCAGTTCGGCATCGGCTTCTTGTCGAAGGTGCGCAGCGCCTTGAGCCGGATGTCGAGCATCCACTCGGGCTCGCTCTTCTTGGCCGAGATGTCGCGGACGACGGCCTCGTTCAGGCCACGCTGGGCGCTGGCGCCGGCGACATCGGAGTCCGACCAGCCGTAGCCATACTTGCCCAGGGACGCAATGGTCTCTTCCTGGGTCAGCGGGGTCTCCGGGGTGAGGGTCATCGCGACACTCCTTGTGTGGTGGTGGATTCGGCGCGGGCTGCGGGCCGAACGGTGGTGGGCTTGCCCGGCTCGGCCGGGTTGACGCCCAGTGGAACGTGGGTGGTGCAGGCGAAGTCGCCGTTGACGATGGTGGCGAGCCGCTGGACGTGGGTGCCCAGGATTTCGACGAACGCTTCTTGTTCAGCGTCGCAGAGCTCGGGAAATTCCTCGGCGACGTGTGATACCGGACAGTGATGCTGGCAGATCTGCACGCCGGGCAGCGGACCGGCCACCGGTGCGGTGGTGGTCGCGTACCCGGCATCGGTCAGCGCGGCGGCCACCCGGTCCGCGGTCTGTTCGACCGCCCGGGCCTCCGCCCCGGCGCCTTCCACTTGGGGAACCCCGGCCAGGATGGAGTCGATGCGGCGCCGCGCGAACGTGCGCACCGCCTCGTCCCCGCCGATCTCGCGGAGCTGGCGCATCGCGGCGACCGCCAGATCGTCGTAGGCGTGGGACAGTTTCGCCCGGCCGGCGGCGGACAGCCGGTACCGCTTGGCGGGACGGCCCCGGCCGTTGTGCTGCCAGGCCGCCGCGGCACTGGCCTCGGCGTCCCCGGCGTCTATCAAAGCGTCCAGATGCCGGCGCACGCCCGCGGCCGAGATACCGAGACGCTGGCCGATGTCCCCGGCGGTGACCGGGCCTTCCAGCAGCAGCTGCACGATGGCACTGCGGGTGTGACCTTCGGCGGGCACAGCAGAAGCGAGCGCGGCGGTCGCCGCGCCCGAAGTCTCCGAGCCGAATTTCACAACACCATTGTGACGGAATTCGTTCAGCGGTTCCAGCAAGGTAACCCTAACCGCGACGGAACGCCCCAGCCGACCCCGACGGGCCGTCGAAACCCGGCCGCTACGCTGCTCGCATGACCGCCCTTGGGTCCTTCAGCTCGGCGGTCGCCCGTTGGCACGCCGACGAACGGTCGGTCGGCTCCCCGCTGAACGGCGCCGAGGTCATCTCACTGCGCCGCACCAGGGTTTTCGGTGCGACCGGAACCGTCCTCATGGCCATCGGCGCCCTCGGCGCCGGTGCGCGCCCGGTCGTCCAGGACCCCACCTTCGGGGTCCGGCTGCTCAACCTGCCCTCGCGCATCCAGACGGTGTCGCTGACGATGACCACCACCGGCGCGGTGATGATGGCGCTGGCCTGGCTGATGCTGGGCCGCTTCGCGCTCGGTCCGCACCGGATGTCGCGCAGTCAGCTCGACCGCACCCTGCTGCTCTGGCTGTTGCCGCTGCTCATCGCCCCGCCGATGTACAGCAAGGACGTCTACTCCTATCTCGCGCAGAGCCAGATCGCCCGGCTGGGACTGGATCCGTATCAGGTCGGTCCGGCCCCCGGACTCGGCCTCGACCACGTGTTCACCCTCTCGGTCCCCAGCCTGTGGCGGGAGACCCCGGCCCCGTACGGGCCGCTGTTCCTGTGGATCGGCGAGGGCATCTCGGTGGTGACCGGGGACAACATCGTCGCCGCTGTGCTCTGCCACCGGCTGGTGGTGCTGCTCGGTGTCGGACTGATCGTCTGGGCCACCCCGCGCCTGGCGCAGCGCTGCGGCGTGCACGAGGTCAGCGCGTTGTGGCTGGGCCCGTGCAACCCGCTGCTGTTCATGCACCTGGTGGCCGGCATCCACAACGAGGCGCTGATGCTGGGCCTGATGCTGGCCGGTACCGAATTCGCCCTGCGCGGCATCGACGGGGTGCGTGACGGCAGCTGGCGGCTGCCCGCGCAGTCGAGCGCGATGCTGCTCGCGGGCACCGTGCTGATCACAATGTCCTCCCAGGTCAAGCTGCCGGCCCTGCTGGCGTTGGGTTTCGTCGGCATGGCGCTGGCCTGGCGCTGGGGCGGAACCATCAAGGCCTTCCTGGCCGCCAGCTTCTCCCTCGGCGCGCTGTCACTGGCGGTGATGGCGGTGATCGGCTGGGCCAGCGGACTCGGCTTCGGCTGGTTGTTCACCCTGGGCACCGCCAACGTGGTGCGGTCCTGGATGTCGCCGCCGACGCTGATCGCGCTGGGCACCGGTCAGGTCGGCATCCTGCTCGGCCTCGGCGACCACACCACCTCGGTGCTGGGCCTCACCCGCGGCATCGGTGTGATCATCATCGCAATCCTGGTCAGCTGGCTGCTGTTGGCCGTGCTGCGCGGCCGCCTGCACCCGGTCGGCGGTCTGGGTGTGGCGCTGGGCGCCAGCGTGCTGCTGTTCCCGGTGGTGCAGCCCTGGTACCTGCTGTGGGCGATCATCCCGCTGGCCACCTGGGCCACCCGCCCCGGCTTCCGCGGCTCGGCGATCGCGATGACGCTGGTGGTGGGCATTTTCGGGCCGACGGCCAACGGCGACCGGTTCGCGCTGTTCCAGATCGTCGACGCCACCCTGGCCAGCGCGGTGATCGTGCTGCTGCTGATCGCCATCACCTATCGCCGGCTGCCCTGGCGCCCGCTGCCCGACAGCGGGCCCGATCCCGGCCCGGACGGCCGCAGACCCGGACCAGAGCCACCGGCGGCCAAACCCGACGCCTACGCTGAATCCCCGTGACCACCGGTTCTGGAGCTTCCTCGGAGGAAGCCGTCGTACGCCTGCGCGGCGTGACCAAGAGATACGGGGCGGCGACGGCGCCCGCCGCGGTGGACAACCTCGATCTGGACGTGCACCGCGCCGAGGTGTTCGCACTGCTCGGCCCCAACGGCGCCGGCAAGACCACCACCATCGAGATGTGCGAGGGCTTCCTGCGCCCGGATGCGGGCAGCATCGAGATCCTCGGCCTGGATCCGGCCACCGACAACGCCCGTCTGCGCGAGCGGATCGGGGTGATGCTGCAGGGCGGCGGCGGTTACCCTGCGGCCCGCGCCGGTGAGATGCTCAATCTGGTCGCGGCCTACGCGGCCAACCCGCTGGACCCGCAGTGGCTGTTGGACACCCTCGGGCTCACCGACGCCGCCAAGACCACCTACCGCCGGTTGTCCGGTGGTCAGCAGCAGCGGCTCGCGCTGGCCTGCGCCGTCGTCGGCCGCCCCGAGTTGGTGTTCCTCGACGAGCCGACGGCCGGCATGGACGCGCACGCCCGGATCGTGGTCTGGGAACTCATCGACGCCCTGCGCCGCGACGGGGTGACCGTGGTGCTGACCACCCACCAGCTCGCCGAGGCCGAGGAACTGGCGGACCGGCTGATGATCATCGATCACGGGACGACAGTCGCCGCGGGCACCCCGGCCGAGCTGATGCGCAGTGGCGCGGAGAACCAGCTGCGCTTCACCGCCCCGCCGCGACTGGACCTGGCCCTACTGGTCTCCGCACTGCCGGAGAACTACCGGGCCACCGAGGCCGCCGCGGGCGAGTATCTGGTCGAGGGACAGATCGACCCGCAGGTGCTGGCCACCGTGACCGCCTGGTGCGCCCGGGTGAACGTGCTGGCCACCGACATGCGTGTCGAGCAACGCAGCCTCGAGGACGTCTTCCTCGACCTCACCGGCCGGGAGCTCAGATCGTGACCGTGACCAATCGTTTCGCCGCGGGCACCTTCTCCCCCGACCCGCGCCCCGCCGGGGTCCGCCAGATGCTGCTCGCGCAGTTCGGTCTGGAACTGCGGCTGCTGCTGCGCAACGGTGAACAGCTGCTGTTGACCATGTTCATCCCGATCACGCTGCTCATCGGGCTGACCCTGCTGCCGCTCGGCGACTTCGGCGACAACCGGGTCGCCACCTTCGTCCCGGCGATCATGGCGCTGGCGGTCATCTCGACCGCCTTCACCGGCCAGGCCATCGCGGTGGCCTTCGACCGGCGGTACGGGGCGCTGAAACGACTGGGCGCCACCGCACTTCCGGTGTGGGGCATCATCGCCGGCAAGGCGCTGGCCGTGGTGACCGTGGTGTTCCTCCAATCGATCCTGTTGGGCGCCATCGGTTTTGCCCTCGGCTGGCGCCCCGCCGTCCTCGGCCTGGCGTTGGGCGCGGCGGTGATCGCGGTCGGCACCGCGACGTTCGCCGCCCTGGGGCTGCTACTCGGTGGCACGCTGCGCTCGGAGATCGTGCTCGCGCTGGCCAACCTGCTGTGGTTCGTCTTCGCCGCGCTGGGCGCACTGACGCTGGAGGGCGGGCCGGTGCCCGCCGCGCTGCGCTGGGTGGCGCGGCTCACTCCGTCGGGCGCGCTGACCGAGTCGCTGAGTCAGGCCATGACGCTGTCGGTGGATTGGTTCGGGATCGCCGTGCTGGCCGTCTGGGGCGTGCTGTCCGCGTTGGCGGCGCTGCGCTGGTTCCGGTTCACCTGAGCCCGGCGTCGCGATGAGCACCGTGCTCGGTGTGGACGGCTGCAGACTCGGCTGGGTCGGCATCGAGCTGCACGACGGGCGGTACGCCGCCGCGCATGTACATCCCAGCCTGCGCGGCCTGCTCGACGCGGTGCCCGGTGCCGGCGTCGCCGGCGTGGACATGCCGTTGGGCCTGATGGACACCGAGGTGCGCTCGAGCGATCGGGAAGCCAAACGCCGGCTCGGGGCCCGATCGTCGAGCCTGTTCGTGATGCCGCCCCGCCCGGTGTTCGACGCGGTGGACCATGCCTCGGCCAGCACCGTCGCGCGGGCTCTGACCGGGGCCGGCATCAGCATCCAGACCTGGGGACTGCGCCGCAAGATCCTGGAGGCCGAGCAGGTGCATGCCGAGTCCCCGCGGCTGATGCGCGAGGTGCACCCCGAACTCTCCTTCCGGGAGATGGGCCTGCAGCCCTCCGACGGCCGGAAGAAGAGTTGGCGCGGCCAACGCGCCCGACTACGCATCCTGGCCGAGCACGGGATCGACCTGCCGGAGGATCTGGGCAGCGCGGTCGCCGCCGTCGCGGCCGACGACGTGCTGGACGCGGCCGCCGCGGCCTGGAGCGCCCAGCGCATCGCCACCGGCGCGGCATACAGCCTCCCGGACCCACCCCAGGTCAACGAACGCGGTCAGCAGCTGGCGATCTGGTGCTGACACCGGCCCTACTACGGACCGTAGTTCGCACTGCTCTACGATCGGGACCGTGGCTGTCGGACGACTCTTCCTGCGACTCGTCGATACGCTGCCCATGCCCAGTCTGCGCACCCAGCG
>DATEOS010000259.1:0-3800 GCA_035273815.1 Candidatus Limnocylindria bacterium | reverse complement strand
CCAGGCTGAGGCCCAGGGCCAGCCGGGTGAAGTCGGGCACCGGCGCGCCCGCCACCGAGGTGATCGCGCCGGTCTTGCCATATCCCTGCCCGGCGACCCGGAACCAGGCGCCGGCCGCGTAGAGGACCGACACCATCATCTCGTTCATGGTCAGCGTGCCGGTCTTGTCGGTGTTGATGGCGCTGGTCGCGCCCAGCGTCTCGACGTCGGTCAGGTTCTTCACGATGGCCTTCGCCTGCGCGAGGTTCTTGGCGCCGAAGGACAGCAGGCCGGCGACGAATGCCGGTAGTCCGGTGGGGATCGCGGAGATGGCCATGGCGCTGCCCAGGAGCAGGAGCTGGTCGAACGGCGTGCCCCGCAGCCAGCCGACCACGACGATGAACAGGACCGCGGTCCAGGCGATGATGCCGAGGACCTTGGTCAGGGTGTCCAGTTCCTGCTGCAGGGGTGACCGGGTGCGCTTGACCTCGGTCAGCATCGCGGCGATCCGGCCCATCTCGGTGTCCATGCCGGTCGCCGTGACCACCATCGTCGCCGTGCCCCGGGTCACCGACGTGTTCTGGAACAGCATGTCGGTCCGGTCACCGATGGCGATGTCGGTACCGGCCAGCGCGTGGGCGTCCTTGGCCACCGGTGCGCTCTCCCCGGTCAGCGCGGCCTCCTGAGTCTCGCAGGTGGCCGACCGCAGGATCCGCCCGTCGGCCGGGACGAGGTCACCGGCCTCGAGGTGCACGATGTCGCCCGGAACGAGCTCGGCGGCGGGCAGGATGACGAGCGTGCCGTCGCGGACCACCCGGGCCTCCGGCACCTGCATCTTGGCCAGCGCGTCCACGCTGGCCCGGGCCTTGAGCTCCTGCCGGGCGCCGAGGACGACGTTGAGCAGGACGAGCAGCCCCACGATGATCGCGGTCGACGCTTCGCCGAGCACGATGCTGACCGCGACCACGATCACCAGCATGATGTTCATCGGGTCGCGCAACTGCTGCAGCGCGATCCGCCATGCGGCCGGCTGTTTCTCCCCGGCGATGCGGTTCGGCCCGTACCGGTTCAGCCGGGTCGCCGCCTGCTCGTGGCCGAGCCCGCCTTCGGCGTCGCTCTCCAGCGCCGCGACCACGGCGCTGGCCGCACGAGCGAACCACGGTTGCGGCGTGGGTCCGGTGTCGGCCCGTCGTTGATCGATGGTGTCAGTACCGTCGCTCATCGCACGCCCCCAGGGGTGCCGGCAGTGGTCCTGCCCGGCTCACCGGTCCACATTCGCGTGCCGCGGCGGTGCCGTCCCTCATCTGGCAGGGGTGGTTTCCGGTCCGGCGACGGGGCGGGCGGAACGATGATCGGCGCGCAGACCGCCGACCGCGCTGATCACGTGGCCGGCGCCGACGAAGATCAGGACGGTCGCGCCGATGAAGATGAACGTGCCGAGGCCGATCTCCGGCCACACCAGGATGGCGATCGCGCCCAGGATCATCAGCAGGCCGGTGGCGATGCGCGCGCCGGAGCCGGGTTCCCCCGGACGACCCACCGCCAGGAAGAGCTGGACCAGTCCGTCCAGCAGCCAGCCGATCGCGATGACGACCACCAGCAGCTTCACCGAGCCGGTGATGTTGCGCAGGCAGAGGATGCCGACGATCGCGGTCAGCACACCGAAAATGATGCCCAGCAGACGGTAGAGCAAGGGATAGCGCGGTACGAACAGCATCAGGCCGGCGCGGAGCAGGCCGGTCACGAGCAGGTTCAGGCCGAACAGGAAGGCGATCACCTGGACCGTGGCGGAGGGCCAGGCGAAGGCGGCGATGCCGAGGCCGATGGCCAGGACGCCGATGAACAGCCCGAGCCAGTGCCGGTTCTCGGCGATCGGCGGGAAGCGCGGGACAGCCGAGTCTTCCACGTGCATGGACACCGTCGACTTCCTTTCCCTGGGTGCCGGTCCGGCTGATTGCCCACCGGGCGGAACAGCTTTCCCGCGTGACGATGCCGGGCCGAGGCGGTCCGGCAATCACCCCGGCGGCATGAATCACGCCGGCTGGGAGTCGGAGCCGGGCGACACCCGGAGCTTGCCCCGGATCAGCCGGCCGAGCATCCCCTCGTCCTGGGCGACGACGTGGCCGATAATCGCTGTGAGGACAAGGCAGAAGGCCACGACGTACAGCCAGCCGATGTAGGTGAAGGCGACGCCGATGGTTCCGTAGCGCTCGGCGCTGGACTGCAGCGCGAGTGGCAGGTACACCGAACCGATCGGGCGGACGACCAGCATCACCAGACCGAAGAGCGCGCTGCCGGGTACCAGCGCCCGCGCCGGCACGGCGCCGCCGAGCAGGAGCCACGGCACGAGTGCGCCGACCGTGCAGTCCAACAGCAGCGAGAGAACCGCCGAGGACAGGTGCGGCAGCGGCAGTTGCGCGGTGAGCCAGCCCAGCAGGCGTGTGCTCACGGCGAACGCCGCGATGATCAGCACGGTGGCGAGCCAGCGCCAGGTCGCGCGAGGACCGGCGGGTGCGCGCGGCACGGACCAGACCGTGGCGTACGACCGTGCCAGCGCCCGCGCCAGCCCGGTGGCGGACAGCAGCACGACCAGGGCGCCCACCACGCCGAAGGCACTGATACCGCCTTGGTCCAGCGCGTCGTCGAGCACCGACCGGGAGGCCGCCGGCAGGTGAGCGAGGTCCGCCAGGCGGTCGCTCTGCCCGCGCCCGGCCACGGCGGCCAGCAGGATCACGACTGGGAAGATGGAGGTGAAGGCCTGCGCGGCGAGGGTCATCGAGCGGTCGAAGATCTGCACCCGGACGAGTTCGGCGGCGGCCCGGCCCAGGAGCCTGCCCACCCAGTTCCGTGCCAGCCAGCCGATCGGCGGTCGGAGCCGTTGCGGCACAGCGACCAGGACTTGTTCCACCCGCCGCTCCCATTCGGCGTTCGCCGGATCCGGCGGATCCGCCGCCACGAGAGGGGAACCGTCCGGTGCGCGTGGCCCGATCACCGCTGCCGCGCGGTGGCCGGCCGCCGCGCCCCGCGGTGCCCGTCCTGCGGGGCGGGATCCTCGTCCGCGCCCTGGGCGGAGATGAGCGGGTTGATCCAGAACGTCGTCGGGTCGATGTCGACCAGCAGGCCCTTGGTCAGCAGGCTCAGCGGGATCGCCAGCAGCGCGCCGAGCGGGCCGAGAACCCAGGTCCAGAACACCAGCGACAGGAAGGACACCGTGGCCGACAGGCCGACCGCGTCACCGACGACCTTCGGCTGGATCACCGACTGGATCACGAAGTTGACCACGCAGTACAACAGGATGACCGTCATCATCCGCTGCGGGCCGCCCTCCAGCAGCGCCAGCAGCGCCGGCGGTATGACGCCGACGACGAACCCGATGTTCGGGATGTAGTTGGTGATGAAGGACAGCAGCCCCCACAACACCGGCAACGGCACGTCCAGCGCCCAGAGCATCAGTGTGTCGATCACCGCGACGATGAGCCCGAAGACGGTCGACACGAGCAGGTAGCGCCGGGTGCCCTGGGCGAAGGAACGCAGCGCGCCGACAACCTGCGGGCGCTGGGCCGCCGCCCGGGCGAGCCGCGCGGGGAAGTGCACGGCGTCGAGGCACAGGAAGAGCAGGACGGCAAGGAGGAAGAGGCCGTTGGACAGCAGGCCGAGCACTCCGCCGAGCACGCCCTGGACGAAGTCCACGACACCGCCGGGATCGATCAGACCGGCCAGGTCCCGGACGCTCTGCGTGTCGACACCCAGATCGCTGGGCGCCCCCGCCACGTCGGCGCGCAGCTGGGCGAACTGGTCCTGGTACTGCGGCAGCAGATCGA
>DATEOS010000258.1:0-4300 GCA_035273815.1 Candidatus Limnocylindria bacterium | reverse complement strand
GGCGGGAACCCCGCCCGGGGCGTCGGCGACCACGAACTCGACCTGGACCGATCCGCCCACCACCCGGGCCAGGGTCTGGCTCACCAGGGTGCGGTAGCGGTTGTCCAACCAGTCGCGGGCGAATCCGTTGGGGGCAGCGATGCGGAAGCGGCTCTCATCGATCTCGGCGAGGGTGGTGTCCTTCAGCCAAGTCTCGTAGTTGGCGGGCGAGAGGCTGACCTGCAGCTCTCCGAGGACGGCACGCCATACCTGCTTCGCATCCATCAATCAGCCGTCTCCCGTGGGTCAACGGAGGGGTGGTCGGGCTCGGAATCCTACTCCCTCCGGAAGGCGCGGAGCCGGCGGTATCGGTCATCCAGCCTCGGGGGTCGCGGTAGTCTAGCAGCGTCGTTTTCGCGGTGGCAATCATCCATCTGACACTGCCCTCCGCCGCCCCTGCCTGGCGTACTCCTCCCTTGCGTGCATCAGCGCCGACGGCCTCCGTGACGCGTCCCGGCACGCACACCATGCGTATTGCCACGCCGAACGGGCGCGCGTCCGCCAGTCCGGCGCCGATGTACGCGAGGTCTGTGTAGCCCGCCACTCGACGAGCTGCCCGCGCTTGATGCGCGCGGCAGTGACCGCGACGCGGGGTCCGGGACGGGTGGCCCTCGGCTGCTCCCTGCGCGCCGGCGGTGTTTGACACCCCGGAAGCCGGGTGGGGTAGAATCGCGGCGCAGAGCGAGACGAGCCGGAGACGGCTTATGCGTAAGGCTGGCGTCGAGCCAGCCGTTCGTGTGTTTCCGGGACTTCGCAACTCGCCCGCCGCTGAACGAGGACAGGCACGCTCCGATGAAGAGGACCTACCAGCCCAAGAAGCGCGCACGGAAGCGCGAACACGGCTTCCGGGCCCGCATGGCTTCAAAGGGCGGTCGGCGTGTGCTTGCCCGCAGACGCGCGAAGGGGCGCAAGCGGCTCACGGTCTGACGCGAACGAGGGCGCACGCGTGCCTGCCTTCCCGATGCTTCGGCGCAAGGCGGAATTCGATGCTCTCGGGCGCCATGGAACGGCCCGCTCGTCCCGGCTTCTGGTGCTGCGATCGCTGCGCACCGGCCGGCCGGAGACCAGGGTCGGGTTGAGCACCCCCAGAACGCTCGGCGGGGCCGTCCAGCGCAACCGTGTACGCCGCCGCCTGCGCGAGCTGATTCGTGAGCGGCACGAGACGATCGCATCAGGCTGGGACCTGCTGCTGATCGCCCGGCCAGAGGCGGCGACGGCGAGCCACGCGGAGCTGCGCGCGGCGTTGGGATCGCTCCTGGAGCGATCGGGAGTCAGTGGATGACGGCGATCGGGAAGACGATCGGGCTCGGCATGATTCGGGGCTACCAGCGCCTCTCCTTCTGGATGCCGGCCAGCTGTCGCTACACGCCAACCTGCTCGCAGTACACCTACGCCGCCATCGAGAAGTACGGGCTGCTGCGCGGCAGCTGGATGGGCGCCAAGCGCATCGCCCGATGCCAGCCCTTCCACCCCGGCGGGTACGACCCCGTCCGATGACGAGCAGGACTCGAGCCACGACCATGGACCGCCGGTGATCGCCGCCGGCTTCCTCGGGATCGAGCACTTCAACCCGCCCTGGGACATCTTCTTCCTTCCCCTCTTCAACCTGCTGATCGGCCTGTACGAGCTGCCGATCGTGGACTTCGCGATGGCGATCATCCTGTTCACGGTCATCATCCGCTTCGCCCTGGCGCCGCTCTTCGTGCGCCAGATCCGGTCCCAGCGCGAGATGCAGCGGATGCAGCCGCTGGTTCGCGAGATCCAGCGCAAGCACAAGGGCAACCGCCAGAAGATCACCGAAGAGACGATGGCGCTGTACAAGGAGCACGGCGTCAACCAGTTCGGCGGCTGTCTCCCCGTCCTGCTGCAGCTTCCCCTGCTGTTCGCGCTCTACCAGGCCCTGATCCGGGCCTCGAACGTCGTGACGCTGACTGCCGAGCAGGCCAGCTCCGCGGCGTTCGCCCAGCTGCAGCAGAACCTCCCCGGCATCACCCCGATCGCCGGCCAGCCTGACAAGTTCAGCGCGCCCATCAGTGGACCGTGCAACCTGCCTGCCTACAACATCCCGGAGTTCAGCCACTTCCTGCCCCTCAACTGCCAGCTGATCGATCCCGTCAAGCTGTCGGAGCCGGTGCAGACAACCATCCCGTGGCTGTTCGGCCTGAACCTGGCCACTGTGGACAGTGTCTTCGCGGTGGTGATCGGCGGCTTCGCCATCTCGGCACTGGCGATGATCGCGGCCGCCCTGCAGTTCGTGCAGGTCAAGATGACCAGCCCTCGGCCGAATCCGGACGACCCAACCTCGGCCACCTCCACCACCATGGTCTACCTGTTCCCGCTGATGACGATCTTCTGGGGCGGCCTCTTCCCGAGCGGCCTGATCCTGTACTGGATCGTCTACACCGCGTTCCTGGTGGTGCAGCAGTACACGATCATGGGCTGGGGCAACCTCTTCCCCATCTTCGGCTGGTCACCACGGTGGGCGCCGCCGAGCGATCCCGCGCCGCCGCGCCTGGTCAAGAAGAGCGCCGCAACCAACGAGAACAATGGGCCGCCGGATGACCGGCAACCCGCAACCAACAGCCCCACCGGCGCCAGCGCTTCCGGCGACAACCGCCAGCGCCAACGCCAGGGGCAGAGACGACGACGAGGCCGTAGACGATGACCTTCAAGGAATTCACCGGTAAGAACGTCGAGGAAGCCATCCGCACCGCAATGCGCGAGTTCGAAGCGGACCTGTCTGACCTCGACATCGAGATCCTCGCCCAGGGCAGCCGCAGCATCCTGGGCGTCGGCGGGGAGGAGGCGCGCATCCTGGCCGCCCCCAAGTCAGCCGTCGCTGCCGCCGAGACGGTGCGCGTGAGCGAGCCGATGGGCGATGAGCCGATGGGCGATGCCCCGATGGCCGCCATGGACGACGGAGAGGCCGCCGTCGAATCGGCCGAGGCCGTGCCGTTCGCCATCGACGATGGCGGCGAGCAGGTCGCCGATCTGGCCCGAGCCGAGGAGCGCGAGCGGTCAACCACCGGGTCCAGCCGCGGAGGCCGCGGCCGGAACGAGCGCGGGGGCCGCGGCCGCGGTCGTGAGCCACGCGCCGATCGGGGGCCTCGCGAGCCACGGCCGGATCGGCCCCCACGCGAGCCGCGCGAGCCGCGCGAGCCGGCTCCGTTCATCCCGGCCAAGCCGCTGGAGGAGCTGAGCGACGCCGAGCGCAGCGCCATCACCACGGCCCAGGAGGTGCTGCAGGAGATGCTGCGGCTGATGGGCGTGGAGGCCACGGTCGAGATCACCATGGGCAGCGAGACGTCCAAGCTGAACGTGAAGGGCGAGGACCTTGGCGTCCTGATCGGGCGGCGCGGCGAGAAGCTCGCAAGCCTGCAGCATCTCGTCAACCTGATCGTCGCCAAGCGGGAGGGGCAGTGGCACCGCATCGCGGTGGACGTGGAGAACTACCGCGGCCGGCGCGAGGAGCAGCTGCGCGACGTCGCAGAGCGCGCCGCCAAGCGGGTGGCGCAGAGCGGCAAGATCATCCAGCTGGAACCGATGCCGGCCGTCGAGCGGCGGATCGTCCACATGGCGCTGGTCGAGAACCCGCGGGTCCGCACCCAGAGCGTCGGCGTGGAACCGAACCGCCGGATCGTTGTGCTGCCCGCCGGAAAGGTCGAGGCCTAGCGTCGTCGCTCCCACCGAGGCGCGCCAGGTGGAGGCCTGCGCCATCGGCCGGAGCCGGCCGAACGGACCGTGGATCGGGTTCGCGGCCGAGCCCGCCGGCTACAGCGTGGTCGCGGGCGGCGATCGGGGCGAGCGCAGCCGCCCGGCGGATGCCGCGATCCTGCTGGCGCTGGCGATCGCCTACTTCGAGGAAGCCCTCGAGGACCCGCCGTCGGACCGCGAGGCAACGCATGCCGACCTGTCGGCCCTGGTGCGCCATGTCGCGGCAGGCGAGGATCGCCCGGAGCTGCAGGTGGCGCTGGCCGAGGCAGTGGACGCAATCGACGATGGGCTACCGGGCGACGCGGTGGCGAGCCGCCTTGGCGTGGCCTGGTCCTTGGCAGCCGACGAGCAGGCCGACCCAATCGACCTGCTCGTAAAGCTCTCAGAGGAGATGCTGGAAGGCTAGGTCTGGCTTCCTCCGCCACTCGATCCGGTGTCGCTGGATCCCGTGCCGGTGGATCCCATGTCGCTGTTCGGCGGTGAGCTCATGCCGGAGTCGGTCGGTGAGGACATGCCAGCCTCGGCCGAGCTGGCCGGCGGCGGTGTG
>DATEOS010000257.1:0-19288 GCA_035273815.1 Candidatus Limnocylindria bacterium | reverse complement strand
CAGGCGCCAGGCCTCGTCGATCCCCACCGACTCGATCACACGCTCCATCAGCGCATTGGCACGATCCGGGTCGCCGGCAGCGGCCATGGCCTCTGCCTCGACCAGCAGCACGATGGGGCGACGCCGCTCCAGGCTGCCAGCCCGGATGGCATCGATCACCGAGGCGCCGGCCAGTGGTCTGCCCTGCCGCCACAGCGCCTCCGCCAATAGCGCGCGGGCCGCATCCAGCTCGTCCAGGGCGCGGCCGTCATCGGCGTCGACCTCCAGCCGCGCGATGTGCCGCCGCAGACTGCCCTCCGCCTGCCCTACCAGGCCAGCGGTGAGCTGGGCGCGGGCCAGCGACAGGTCGTCCGGGATCAGGTCGACGACGATGTCGTCCGACATCAGGCCGCCGCCATCAGGAGTCGCCCGCGGCCAGCACCTTCTCGAAACGCGCGGCCGAACGGTACGGCCCCAGCACCGCCAGGCGCGCCTGGTCGGGACGGGCGCAGCGCCGGGCCACCCGCAGGATGTCGTCGGGGGTGACCGCCTCCAGCCGTTCCACCACCTCTTCCACGGTCAGGATCCGCGGCAGCAGGCTCTCTCCGGTGCCCAGCCAGGCAGCGACCGCCGATGTCTCTTCCATGCGGAGCTCCAGCCGGCCGCGGGTATAGGCGCGGGCGCGCTCCAGCTCGGCGGCGCTGACCGGCTCCTGGACGGCGCGCTCCAGCTGCTCGCGGACGGCCGCGATCACGGCGCCGGCCTGATCGGGGTCGAAGCCGGCATGCACGCCAAAGGTGCCGCAGTCCGAGTAGGTGGCGGCGAAGGTCGACACGTCATATGCCAGCGAGCGCCGCTCTCGCAGCTCCAGGAAGAGGCGGCTGCTCATGCCGTCGCCCAGCACCGCGCCAAGCAGGTCCAGGGCCCAGCGGTCCGGATCGTCCCGAGCGACGCCCGGCATGCCGAGGCACAGGTTGCCCTGCGCCAGCCGGCGGTAGGCGACTCGCACCGTCCCCGCCTCCGCGGGCGATGGCGCCGCGACCGTCAGCTGCGGCACGCTCTGGCGCGCGTCGTCGAGCCAGGGCGTCGGCTGCTCGAACCACGCCGCGGCGATGTCCCGCACCGTGGCGTGCGTGACGGCGCCGGCCGCAGCCAGCACCAGGTGGCGCGGCTGGTACCAACGGCCCCAATGGCCGACCACGCCCTCGTGCGTGGCGCGACGCACCGCTCGCGGCGTTCCGGCAATCTCGCGTCCCAGTGAATGGTCCCCGAACAGCGTCTCGTCGAAGAGGGTGAAGATGTGGTCGCCGGGCGAATCCTCGTACATCCGGATCTCGTCCACGATGACCGGCTTCTCGGCCGTGAGGTCGCGCTTCCGCAGCAGCGGACGCAGCACAAGCTCTGACACGACCTCCAGACCGCGTTGCATCGCCGCCGCCGGGACCTTGGCGCTGTAGACCGTCAGCTCTCGGTCGGTGGAGGCGTTGACCGCCCCGCCGCAGCCCTCGATCGCCTCCGACAGCGCGCCGGGCTCCGGGTACCCGCCCGTGCCCTTGAAGACGAGGTGCTCCAGGAAGTGAGAGAGGCCGGCGCGCGGCGCATCCTCGTGGCGCGAGCCGACGCCCACGAACAGGCCCACCGCTACCGAGCGGGCCGACGGCATGTGGGTGGTGACGATCCTGAGCCCGTTGCGGAGGACGCTTCGCTCGATCGGCAGCGCGGAGCTTCGCCGCCTGGGCATCGCCAGGCCGGAGCTCACCTCACGCGTCCTCGTCCTCGTCCCCGGCATCCGACGACATCATCAGCTCCATCTGGATGAAGCGCAGGTCGCGTGCCAGTTCCTCCGCGTTGCGCGGCAGCGGACGGCCGTTGCCCTTCTCCTCGGCGTCGTCCTGGCGCGAGCCGCCGGCGGCGAACTCGAGCACCACTCGTTCGGAGCCGATCACCAGCGTGTAGACGAGCAGCTGCTCGGAGGTGGTGTCGAACTGCAGGTAGTCGAACGAGTCCAGGTTCAGGCAGATCGACAGCGGCGTGAAGTAGCTGGCGATCTCCGGGTGGTCGACCACGATGCGTTCCACCCAGCCGGTTCCGCTGCTGGTCACCTGGTTGGCGCGATAGTAGGTGTAGGTGACGGTCTGCTTCAGCAGCGGACGCAGGATGTTGTAGACATCGGTCTTGTTGGTGACGACGCCGGTGTTGATGTAGAGCTTGGCACGCGCGTCGGTCATGGGTCGCGGCGGAGTCTACACCCGCACCGATGGCCCCGGGCGCCGACGCCCGGCAGGCGCGAAAGCGGCTGTTACGATGTCGCCCGTGACGCTCCTGGCGCTCGATATCGGCAACACCAGCCTGACGCTCGGCCTGTTCCGGGAGGACGAGCTGATCGGCTCGTGGCGCGCCACGACGCGGGCGGGCGCCACGCCGGACGAGGCGGCGGCGCTGGTGCGTGACATGCTCGGCCTCGACGCCCATCGGCTGGACGAGCTGACGGCGGTCGGGATCGCCTCGGTCGTACCGCCCCTGACTGAGCGCTTCGTCGAGTTCGCGCAGGACCGGCTTGGCCTGGAGCCGATGGTGGTCGACGCGGCCACGCTCAAGGGCATCCTGCCGATCGAGATCGACCGGCCGGCCGAGGCGGGCGCGGACCGGCTGTGCAATGCACTGGCGGCCGGGATCGAGGTCGGCGGCCCGGCCATCGTCATCGACCTGGGCACCAGCACCAACTTCGACGTGATCGACGCCAGCGGCGCCTACGTCGGTGGGGCCATCGCCCCGGGCCTGGGCGTCTCGCTGGAGGCTTTGGTCGGGCGGGCCAGCAAGCTGCCGCGCATCGAGCTGCGGCGGCCGGAGCGCGCGATCGGCGCCAATACCATCGCCGCCATGCAGTCGGGCGCGGTGCTTGGGCATATCGGTCTCGTGTCGGGCCTGCTCACCGCCCTGCGCGGTGAGCTGATCGAACGCTCTCCCGCCGGCAGTCGCGTGACGGTGATCGCCACCGGTGGCTATACCAACGAGCCGTGGCTGACCGACGTGCCGGGCATCGACCGCGTGGAGCCCGACCTCACCCTGCGCGGCATCCGCTACGCAGAGGCACGCATCCGCGCCGCGCGCGAGGCGCAGCCGGCCGGCACGGAGCAACCGGCATGAGCGAGATACGCGGGGCCCTGGCCGGACGCCGGATCGTGGTGGGCGTGACCGGCAGCATCGCCGCCTACAAGGCAGTAAGCCTGGTCCGCCTGCTCGCCGAGCGCGGCGCAATCGTGGACGTGGCCATGACCCCGGCGGCCACGCAGTTCGTGACGCCGCTGACCTTCGCCTCGCTCACCCACCGACCGGTGGTGGACGACGTGATGGCGCTGGACGGCGACCAGCAGATCGCGCACGTCGAGCTGGCCGAGGGCGCCGATGCGATCGTGATTGCGCCGGCCACCGCCAACGTGCTGGCGCAGCTGGCCGCGGGGCTGGTGAACGACTCGGTCACGGCCATCGCCTGTGCCAGCCGCGCCCCGGTCGTGCTGGCCCCGGCCATGGACGCCGGCATGTGGACACACCCGGCCACTCAGCGCAACGTCGAGACGCTGCGTGGCTTCGGCCACTACATCGTGGAGCCGGAGGTTGGCGCGCTGGCGTCCGGCCTGACCGGGGTGGGGCGCCTGGCCGAACCGGCCGTCATCCTGGAAGCGGTCGAGGGCCTGTTCGCGCGATCCGGCGACCTCGAGGGCCTGCACGTCGTGGTCAGCGCCGGCGGGACACGTGAGCCGCTCGACCCGGTCCGCTTCATTGGGAATCGGAGCAGCGGCAAGATGGGCGTGGCCATCGCGGAAGCCGCTCGCGACCGTGGCGCCAGCGTGACGCTCATCGCCGGAACCATCAGCGCCACCGCACCTCGCGGCGTCACCGTGCAGGACGCGACCACGGCCGCTGCCATGCGCGAAGCGGTGATCCGCGCCGCCCCGGCCGCGGACATCCTGATCATGGCCGCCGCCGTGGCCGACTTCGCTCCCAAGCGCCCATCGGCCACCAAGATCAAGCGCGACGCTGGCCTGCAGGTGGAGCTGGTCCCCAACCCGGACATCGTGGCCGAAGTGGGCGAGATGCCCGACGACCTGCGCCCGTTCCTGGTCGGCTTCGCCGCCGAGAGCGACGACCTGGAGGCGAACGCGCGCAGCAAGCTGCGCGACAAGGGCCTTGACCTGATTGTCGGCAACACCGTGGGCGGGCCATTCGACGCCATTGGCTCCGACGACAACAAGGTCACCGTCTTCGGCGTGGAGGGGGCGCTCACCGACTGGCCGATGCTTCCCAAGCGGCAGGTCGCCGAACGGCTGTGGGACCTGATCGTCGACCGCTACCGCAAGGCTCGCCCGGATCCCAGCGCCCAAACCTCGACTCGGTCACGGCAGCGCTGACGATCGGTGCGCGTCGTCGAGAGCGCCCCTGACCTTCGCGTCGCCATCCTGGAGCGCCGGGTCGCCGGCGATTCCGTCGGCTTCGTGCCGACCATGGGCATGCTCCACGCCGGACAGCTCTCGCTCGTCAAGCGCGCGCGCGAAGAGAGCGGCTGCGTGGTGGTCAGCTGCTTCGCCAACCCGCACGAGTACTCGTCGCTCGACGAAGGAGACCACGGGCGCCAGGACGTGGAGCGCGACATGGCGCTACTTGAGCGCGAGATGACCGACCTCGTCTTCCGTCCGGAAGTAGGCGAGCTCTACCCGGTCGACGACCTGACCCGGGTCAGCGTCGAAGGCCTGACCCGGCAGCTGGAGGGCGCTTCGCGACCCGGGCACCTGGACGGGCTGACCACGGTGATGCTGAAGCTCATCAACCTGGTCGGCCCGGCGCGCGTCTACCTGGGCCAGAAGCACGCCCAGCAAGTCGTGATCCTGCGCCGCATGATGCGCGACCTGTTCATGAACGTTGAGCTCGTCGTCTGCCCCACCGTGCGCGAGTCCGATGGGCTGGCCATGTCCAGCGCCAACGCGCGACTCTCCATCGAGGAGCGGGTCGCCGCCACCTGCCTGTACAACGCCCTCACCGCGGCGCGCACGGCGTATGACGGCGGAGAGCGGTCGGCCGAGGTGCTGCGGGCGCGGATGCAGGAGGTGTTGGACGCGGAGCCGATGGCCCGGATCGACTATCTCAGCGTGGCCGACGCGCAGTCGCTGGCGGAGCTGCAACGCGTCTCGGGGCCAGCACTCGCCCTGGTGGCGGGCTGGATCGGGGGCACCCGGCTGGCCGACAACATGCCGCTCGCCTGGGACGTGGCCTGAGCGCAGCCGCTACGAGGTCAGGGCGCCAACGTTTCTGCCCAAAGTACTAGTGACGCAGACCCGTTGGTCCGTATGATGCGCGCCAGCACCACGGCTTCCGGTACGCGACCGGATTCACGCTGTGGGGCACGGGAGGCCGGCGAGTGCCCACGTCCGGCCTCCCTCTATTTCTTGGCCGCCTCGGCGGCGCGCATCTCCGCCTTGTGGGCGCGCTTGGCCGCCTGGTACTCCTGCAGCGCCTCCGGCGAGTCCACGTCGCCCAGCGTCGGATGCTTCGGCGCCACCGCGTCCAGCCCTGGCAGCTGCAGCGCGTAGCGCTTTGACAGGATGCCCAGCATGGAGCGCACCTTCATGTCGCCGAATGAGGGCAGCGCCTTGAGACGCGCCCGCAGGTCACGGCCGTCGGTCGCCTCGGTCCAGACGCGCTCCGCCCGGCCGTCGTATTCCCGCACCACGTAGGCGCACAGTGCCTGCACTCGACCCGCCATGGCCGCCGGGTAGCGATGCAGCGCCGGACGCCGGCGGAAGACGTCGGCCAGCTGCTCGGCATCCATCTCGGCGATGCGTCGCGGATCGAGGTGTCCGATCCGGCGCTTCAGCTCCATCGGCCCACTGAAGGCCTTCTGCACGGGCACCTGCTGGTCGAGCGCGAAGCCGATGAGCAGGGCCAACGGGTCGCTGACGAGCAGCCGGTCGGCCTCGTCGTCGCCGGTGAAGTGAAGCCTGTCGGGAGCGGCGGCGGTGACGGTCATGCCGGCATGGTACGCCGGGCCTCAAACGCGGGCGAGCAGCGTCTCCGGATCCAGCGATCGGCCGACCAGGTCAATGATGGTGGCGATCTTCTCGGTGTCGGTGGGATGGGTCTTGACCAGGATGTCCTGCACGTCCTGGGCGGTCCGATAGGTGTCCGTCTCGACCAGGTAGGTGAAGAGGCCGGCCCGGCGCAGCTCGTCCACCCAGGTGTCCGATGGCCGGAATCCGCCTGTCAGGACGATGCCGGTCACCCGTGGCCGGCGGCCCGGCTCGATCCCCGACCGGTAGGCCTCCAACGCCACGTCCAGCATGTCCTCGCGGTCGCCGGGGGTGATGAGCAACGTTCGATCGCGCAGGTAGGGCACCGCGTGGTCGGCCCGCATGGCCCCGATGGCCACGTGGCCGATGATGGCGCCCGCGGTTGCCTCGCCGGCCAGCAGGTCGCCGGCCAGGTGGGTGGTGATCAGTTCCAGCGAGGGGTTGGCCAGCAGCTCGCTGAAGGGGATGCAGCCGAGCAGCTCGATGCCGTGCTGGGCAAGGCCCTGGCTGAGCACCTCGGGCAGGTCGGGGTTGGCCTCGACGTTCACCTTGTTGACCACCGCCCCCAGCACCCGCACCCGATGCCGCTCGAACAGCGCGTGGTTGAGCACGATCTCGTCAATCGGCCGGCCCACCCCCCCCTCGCTGACGATGACCACGGGCGCCTCCAGCATTTCCGCCACCCGCGCGTTGGAGAGGCCGATGACCGCGCCCACCCCCGCATGCCCCGTCCCCTCGATGAGCACCACGTCCTTGTCCTGGGACAACGTCGTGGCGGCCCGGGTCACGGACGAGGCCAGGTCGTCGGTGACGCGGCCCATCACGTAGTCGGTGGTGAAGTGGCGCGGCAAGGTCACCGGGCTCATGTCGTTCAGCGCATCGGGCAGGTCGAAGACCTCCTTCATCAGCACCGCATCCTCGTCGGCGCGCGTGCCGTCGATCACCAGGTAGCGCTGCCCGACCGGCTTGAGGAAGCCGAGCCGATGCCCATCGGCCGCGATCAGCGCCGCCAGCCCCAGCGAGACGGTGGTCTTTCCCCGGTTCTGGCCGGTGGCGGCCAGGAAGATGCGGCGCGCCCCGCTCACTCGCGGGCCTTCGACCGCCGTTCGATTCGCTCCAGGCCTTCCCGCAGGCGTTGCACCAGCTCGGGGTCGAGCTGCTCCGGGTCAAGGTGCTCGCCCAGCCGATCCATCATGTCGGCCGCGATGGCCAGCAGGATCTCGGCATCGGCGATGAAGAACTGCGGCTCGTTGTTGTAGCGGACCAGCGTGAGCCGGCCCTGCAGGTTGGTGCCGCCCTCGCCGTGCAGGACCTGCGTCCCGAAGTTGTGGCCCTGGATCCCGTCCGGGTTGTTCAGGAAATTCAGGGCGTTGTCGATGGCCAGCCCGAATCGGGCCCGCCAGCTGACGATCCGCTCGTGGACGTCCGGCGGCATGCCGATCTCGCCGACCTCCTCGAAGACCTCACGGGTGACGGTCAGCAGGCCGACCAGGGTGGAGCCGGCCCGGTTGCCCAGCATGACCTGGAGCGAGCGCTCCAGGGTGAAGACGTCCGAGTCGAAGCGCGGCGACGTGGTCACCTCGGCCAGCAGGTCCTCGACATTGTCCAGCGCCCCCGGCTCGGTGAGGGCGTTGGCCAGGTTGAGGATCTCCTCCCGGAAGAGGAAGCGTTCCTCGTGATCGAGCACGGACGGATCCTCAGCTACGGGTACAGCCCTCGCAGGGTGGTGGCCTCGGCCACGCGGGCCACGGCGACCATGTAGGCGGCGGTCCGCATCTCGACCTCGCGCTGCTTGCTCATGGCGTAGACCGCCTGGAAGGCGCGGTCCATGATGCCCTTCAGGCTCTCGTTGATGCGCTCCTCGGTCCAGAAGAACGATTGCATGTCCTGGACCCACTCGAAGTAGCTGACCGTCACGCCGCCGGCGTTGCACAGGATGTCCGGGATCAGGAACACGCCGTGGTCGTGGAGGATCTCATCGGCCTCGGGCGTGGTCGGACCGTTGGCGGCCTCGGCCACGATCCTGGCGTGGATCCGATGCGCGTTACGATGGGTGATCTGGTTCTCGAGCGCGGCCGGCACCAGGATCTCGCACTCGAGCTCCAGGATGGCGCTGTTGCTGATCTCATCGGCTCCGGGGAAGCCGACCACGGTGCCATGCTCCCGCTTCCAGGCGCTGACCTTGGCCGGATCGAGGCCGCCGGTATTGACGATGCCGCCAGAGCTGTCGCTCACGGCGATGATGGTGCAGCCCTCGGCTGCCAGCAGGTCGGCGGCGATGGAGCCGGCGTTGCCGTAGCCCTGGATCACCACCCGAGCGCCGGCCAGCGGCAGGTCCAGCTCCTTGCTGGCCTGCAGGAGGGTGAAGACCGTGCCGCGCGCGGTGGCCTCGTTGCGACCGAGCGAGCCACCAACTGCCACGGGCTTGCCCGTGACCACGCCCGGGATGGTGTAGCCCTGGTGCATGGAGTAGGTGTCCATGATCCAGGCCATGGTTTGGGCATTGGTGTTCACATCGGGAGCCGGGATGTCGCGATCGGGACCGATGATGGGGCTCAGCTCGGTCGTGAAGCGGCGGGTCAGTCCCTCGACCTCCTTGAGGGAGAGCTGCTTGGGGTCGACGATGACGCCGCCCTTGCCGCCGCCGTACGGAATATCCACCACGGCGCACTTCCAGGTCATCCACATCGCCAGCGCGCGGACCTCGTCCAGCGTCACGTCCTGGTGATAGCGGATGCCGCCCTTGGCCGGGCCACGACTGAGGTTGTGCTGGACCCGGTAGCCGGTGAAGACCTCGACATGGCCGTCATCCATGGTGACCGGGAAGTTGACCGTGAGCTCCCGCTTCGGAACGCGGAGGACCTTGCGCATGCCGGGATCGAGGTCGAGCTGCTCGGCCGCGTTGTCGAACTGCTCCTGGGCCACGGCCCAGATGTTCGGAGCGTCGGCGACCGTCTGTTGGGTAGCCATCGGGTGGCGGATTGCCTCCAGAACTGAGCGTGCGCCGGCGCCTCCGCGGGGTTGGTGCAGAAGCAGGCCCGCGCACGAGCGGTGCCGATTATAGGTGGCTTCCGCTCCACCTCCTATCCCCCGCTTGGCCGATGCCCGCGGCCGGTGATCAGCTTGTCGACGATCCGTCAGCGACGCGCCGGAACGTCGCCGCTGACGCGTGTCAGACGGCTTCGACCGCCATGGCCACGGCTCCCCCGCCGCCCAGGCAGAGCGTGGCCAGGCCCCTCCGTCCGCCGCGGCGGCGCAGCTCGTAGAGGAGCGTGGTCAGCACCCTGGCGCCGGATGCGCCGATGGGATGGCCGAGCGCGATGGCCCCGCCGTTCACGTTGACGCGATCCCAATCGAAGCCCAGGGCGTTGCCATCGGCGAGCACCTGGGCAGCAAAGGCCTCGTTGATCTCGATCAGGTCGTAGTCGTCCAGCGAGCCACCGACCCGTTCGATCAGGCGCTTCACACCGTGTATCGGCGCCTCGAACAGCCATTCCGGAGCGACATCGGCCTGGGCATAGCCGGTGATGCGGGCCATCGGCTCTAGCCCATCGGCGTCCACGACGGCGTCAGACGCAATGACCAGCGCGGCCGCGCCGTCGGTGATGCCGGGTGCGTTACCGGCCGTAACTGTGCCCTTGTCGGGCTGGAAGGCGGGCTTCAGCTTGGCGAGCGCCTCCAGGGACGTGTCCGCGCGCGGATTCTCATCGGTGTCGACCGTGATCGGGCCCTTCTTGCCCTCCACCGTCACCGGCACGATCTCGTCGTCGAAGCGCCCCTCCTCCATGGCGGACAGTGCCCGCTGGTGGGAGCGCAGCGCGAACTCGTCCTGTGCCTGGCGCGTGACGTCGTGCTTCTCGGCCACGCGCTCGGCATGGACGCCCATGTGCACGTCGCACGTGGCACACCACAGGCCGTCGTGGACGGTGCTGTCGATCATCTCGGCATTGCCCAGCCGATAGCCGGCCCGCGCCCCCGGGAGCAGGTACGGCCCCAGGTTCATGTTCTCCATGCCACCGGCCACGATCACGCTGGCGTCGCCGGCCCGGATGGACGCGGCACCCAGCATCACCGCCTTCATCCCGGAGCCGCAGACCTTGTTGATGGTCGTGGCGCTGACGCCCTCCGGCAGGCCGCCCTTGAGCGCAGCCTGGCGCGCCGGAGCCTGGCCGGCACCGGCCTGGATGACCTGGCCCATGATCGCCTCGTCGACCCTCTCCGGCGCGATGCCGGAGCGCTCGACCGCGGCGCGGATGGCCGTGGCTCCCAGGTCCGTGGCCGGAACGGTGGAAAGGCCGCCGCCGAACTTGCCGATGGGCGTCCGGGCGGCGGACAGGATGAAGACGTCGCTCATGCCCTTGATGGTACCGCGCTGGACGGCTGCCCTCGCGCCGGCCCATACGCCGCCCGTCCCTAGTCTTGCGACTCGCGGTCCTCGTCGAAGAGATAGGCGACCTTGTCCGCCCACTTCTCCTTCACGACCCGGAGCTTGACCTTGAGCGAGGGCGTCATTTCCCCTTCCTCCTCCGTCAGCTGCCGCGGCAGCAGGGCGATCCGGCGCGGCCGCTCATATGCCGCAAAGTCGTCCAGCTTGGCGCGCACCTCGGCGTGAAATAGTTTCGCCACCCGGTCATCGGCGACCAGTTGCTCGGGCGGCGCCTCGGCCAGGCCGTTGGCGGCGGCCCATGATCCGAGCTCCTCGAAGTCCGGCGCAATGAGCGCGCCGGTGTAGGGCTGCTGGTCGCCCATGATCACTGCCTGGGCGATGAACTTGCTGGTGGCGAGCGCGATCTCCATGGGTGCCGGCGCCACGTTCTTGCCGTTGGCCAGCACGATGATGTTCTTCAGCCGGTCGGTGATGATCACCCGCCCGATCGCATCCAGCTCACCGATGTCACCGGTGTGGAACCACCCATCGGCGTCGATCACCTGCGCGGTCTCGGCCGGCTGATTGTGGTAGCCCACGATGACATGCGGCCCGCGTGCGAGGCTCACGCCGGTGGCCGGCTCGATCTTGACCTGCGTCTCCGCCACCGGCTTCCCGACTGTGCCGAACTTGAAGTCATCCGGCCGGTTGATGGTCAGCAGCGGGGCGGTCTCGGTCAGGCCGTACCCCTCCAGGATGAGCATGCCCATGGCGTAGAAGAATTCGCCGATCTCCCGCGACAGCGGCGCGCCACCCGAGACGAAGTAGCGCACGCGCCCGCCGGTGCGGGCGCGGATCTTCCCGAACACCAGCCGATCCGCCACGCGCATCTGGAGGCCCAGCCAGGCGGAGTCCTGCTTGCCGTCCAGGTGGTTCTGGTAATGCTCGTGCCCAAGACCGCGAGCCCAGTAGAAGATCCGCTTGTTGAGGCCTGGCCCTGACTCGACGGTCGAGATGACGCGGGCGTAGAGCCGCTCGTACAGGCGCGGCACGGCGACCATGACGGTTGGCTGCGTCTCGACCATGTTGATCGGCAGGCGTTCGATGGCCGGCTCCGCATAGGCGATCGTGCAGCCACGACCCAGCGGCACGACCTGCCCCGCCGCCCGCTCCGTCATATGCGACAGCGGCAGGAACGAGAGGAACAGGTCGTTCTCGTTGAAGTCGACCGCCTGGATGCCGGCCTCGTAGTTGTGCAGGATGTTGCCGTGGGTCAGCACCACGCCCTTCGGGTTCCCGGTTGTCCCCGAGGTGTGGACGATGGTCGCCACCTTGTCGCGGCCGAAGGTCCGCCACTCCTCTTCCCAGAGGCGAATCTCGCCGGGCTCGGCCTCTGCCAGGTCGAAGATGTCATCGAAGCTGACCGCCATGGGCGGCAGCTTGCCCCGGTCCTCGATGACCACCACGTGCTCCAGGGTCGGGCAGTCGGCGCGGACCTTCTGGATCTTGTTGTACTGCTGCAGGTTCTCCACGAAGAGCAGCCGCGCCTTCACGTTGTTGATCACGAAGGCGGCCTGGCCAGGCTCCGAGCTTGGGTAGATCGGGCAGGTGACGGCGCCAAGCGACAGCGCGCCGATGTCCGCCGTCAGCCAGGCGGGGCGGGTACGCGACATGATCGCGACCGCGTCGCCGTCCTTGATGCCCAGGTGCTTGAGCCCCATGGCCACCTGGGTGATCCACTGCCAGGTCTGCTTGTAGGTGGTGCTGTTCCAGTGGACCGCGGCCTCGTCCTCGTCCTGCGGACCGCCCATCTGCCGGCGCGTGCGCGGCAGCTTCCAGCGGAGGGCCTCCTTGTCGGGGTAACGCTGAACGGTGCGGCTGACCAGGTCGACCAGCGAATCGGCACGCAGGTCCTGCGGAATGGTCAGTGGCTCGAGGTCGGTGATCATGCGGCGGCCGGCGTCGGCGCCCGGGGACCCCGATCCGGCGGGTGCGCTGATGGTCGTCATCTCGGTTCGGCCTCCGTTCGTCCTGCCTTCCCTCGTCAGCCGAGGCGGCGCGCCTCTTCGATCAGGTGCTGTGCCACGATCAGCCGCTGGATCTGGTTGGTCCCTTCGTAGATCTGGGCGCCCTTGGCGTCGCGCATGAACCGCTCGACCGGATTGTCCCGGCTGTAGCCCGCTCCGCCGTAGATCTGCACCGCGTCGGTGGCCACCCGCATGGCGGTGTCCGAGGCAAATAGCTTGGCCATGGAGCTGGCGGCGTTGATCGGGTGACCGGCATCGCGCAACCGCGCCGCACGCCAGGTGAGCAGGCGCGCCGCGTCGACCGCGGTGGCGGCATCGGCCAGCATGGCCTGCACCATCTCCTGGTCGGCGATGCTGCGCCCGAACTGGCTCCGCTGGGTCGCGTATCGGGCGGCATGCTCGAGCGCAGCGCGGGCCAGGCCCACACAGGCGGCGGCTATGCCGATGCGCCCCGCGCCCAGCGCGGACAGCGCCAGCTTCAGCCCTGCGCCCTCATCACCGAGCCGGTTGGCGGCGGGAACCCGCGCGTCGTCGAAGATGAGCTCGGCGGATACCGAGTCGCGGATCCCCATCTTCCGCTCGTGGCTGCCGACCCGGAATCCGGGCGTATCGGTCTCGACGGCGAAGGCGGTGATCCCCTCCCGCCCCAGCGAGCGGTCGATGGTGCCGAACACGATCACGACGTCGGCGTGGGCGCCGTTGGTGATCCACACCTTGCTGCCGGTGAGCAGGTAGTCGTCGCCATCCCGCACGGCGCGCAGGCCAAGGGCAGCGGCGTCGGACCCGGCCTGGGGCTCGGTCAGGGCGAAGGCGCCCAGGCGGGTGCCGGCCGTCATCGGCGGGAGCAGGCGCTCCTTCTGCTCATCGCTCCCGGCGGAGAGGATGCAGAGCTGGGAGAGCACATGGACCGAGAGGCTGACCGCCATGCCCATGTCGGCCGCGGCGATCTCCTCGCAGGCCAGCACCCACGGGAACGAGCCGAGCCCCGCGCCGCCGTATTGCTCCGGGTAGGGCAGGCCGGTGAGCCCCAGCTCGCCCATCCGGTCGAACAGCCCGCGGTCGTACCGCTCCTCCTCGTCCCGCTGCGCCACCGTGGGCGCCAGCTCGCGCTGGGCGAATTGCGCGGCGGTATCGCGGACGGCCCGCTCCTCCTCCGTCAGGGCGAAGGGGTCGGGACTGCGGGCCGGAGCGGTGGTGGCGACCATCAGTCGAGCTTGTTGCCCTTCTCGTCGTAGCGGTAGAAGCCGCGGCCCGACTTCCGGCCCAGGTGCCCGGCGGCGACCATCTGGCGCAGCAGCGGCGCGGCCCGGAACTTCGGGTCGCCGATGCCGCGGTGCAGGACGTCCATCACGCCCAGCATGACGTCATTGCCGATGAAATCGGATAGCTCCAGCGGACCCATCGGGTGGTTCAGGCCAAGCTTGGCACCGGTGTCGATGTCGACGGCGCTGCCTGTGCCTTCCATCAGGGCGAAGATGGCCTCGTTGATGAAAGGGCCGAGCATGCGGTTGACCAGGAAGCCGGGCATGTCCTTCGACTCGATCACGGTCTTGCCCAGGTCTGCGGCGAACGCCCTGGCCGCCTCGTGCGTCGCGTCGCCGGTCTCCAGGCCGCGGATGATCTCGATCAGGCCCATCACCGGCACCGGCGAGAAGAAGTGCAGGCCAATGAAGCGATCGGGCCGATCGGTGGCGGTGGCCAGTCCGGTGATGCTGATGCTGCTGGTGTTGCTGGCAAAGATGGTGTCGGGGTTGGCGTGCTGGCTGATCGATTTCCACGTCTCGCGCTTCAGCGCCTCGTCCTCGTAGATCGCCTCGATCACGATGTCGTGGCCCGGGACTCCGTCAATGCCGGTGGCGGTGCCGATGCGACCGAGCGTCTCGTCCGCGGCCGACTGCTCAAGCTTGCCCTTCGCCACCTGGCGCTCCAGGTTCGCGCCGATCCGCTTCAGCCCGCCCTCGGCCAGTTCGCCGGTCCGGTCGGCCAGCGTCACGGCCTTGCCGGCGGACGCGCTGACCTGGGCGATGCCGTGGCCCATCAGGCCAGCGCCGATGACGTAGACCCGTTCAATGCCCATGGCGGGCTAGCCTACCAGCCGCAGCAGCATGGTCGGATTGGCGGCGCTGCCCCCATCGGTCTCGACGAAGCCGGCGGCCCGATACAGCGCCAGCGCCGGCACATTGCGCGCATCCACGCTCAGGCTCAGGGCTCGGTGGCCATCCGCCCGCGCCGTCGCAATCAGCGCCTCCAGCAGGGCTCGACCCACGCCGCGCGCGCGCCAGGGGGTCGCGACCCCGATGCTGATCTCCGGAGTCCAGGCGTCCACGAAGCCGTAGCCGGGGTGGGTGGCGTCGTAGATCCGGAACCAGGCGGCACCGACGGACGCGCCACCAACCTCCGCGACCACGCCGGCATCGCCCGCTCGGCCCCAGTCCGCCACGTATGGCGCGATGCCCGGATCGCTCTGCACGTGCTCAACCGATGGTGGCTCGGCCGGCGGCAGGTTGGCGGTGGTCGCCAGCATGCGCCAGAGGAAGGGCTCGTCCTCGGCATGAGCGGGACGGATCCGCAGGGCTCGCAGTGCGGCGGTCACGCCTCCAGGGTACGAGGGTGCAGACGAGCCGCCCATTGGCCGAACCTCCCACCCCTCTCGTTCGTTGAATTCGGTTTCCGCCAGATTCCAGCTTGGTTGGGCTTATGGCCCGATCCGCCCCGGATTCTCGTCAGATGTTACGGAGGCTGATCGTACGCGGCCTGCTGGTCACTGGCCGGACCGCACGCAAGCCCCGCTGAGCGTGAATTGGCGGCGCGAGGTCGCGCTCGCGGGCGTCCCGCCCGGCTAACGCCAGCCTGGTTGCGAATTGGCATGTCGAGGATCACCGACTGAGGATCGGCCCACCCCTGCGGGCCCTCCATAATCAAGCCGTGACCGATACCACCCCTTCGGTGGGCCTGCGACCAATGCGTTCCGACGAGTTCCGTGCCTTCGTCGAGCATTCGATCGTGAGCTACGCCCTGGGCATCGAGACCCAGGGTGGTCAGACGGCGGAATTCGCGCGCAAGAAGTCGGAGGAGGACCACGCCGCGGTCCTGCCCGATGGTCTCGAGACGGCCGGCCACACCTTGTGGATCGTCGAGGCCGGTGGCGAGCCCGTGGGCTTCCTCTGGCTGGCCGAGCGCGACTCGGGCGGCCGGCGCGTGATCTTCATCTACGACGTCGAGATCGATGAGGCCCATCGCGGGAAGGGCTACGGTCGCGCCGCCATGGAGCTGGCCGAGGAGCAGGCTCATGCCCGGGGCATCAGGCGCATTGAGCTCAATGTCTTCGGCGGCAACGAGGTTGCGCGGAAGCTATATCGCTCACTTGGGTACGTGGAGACATCGGTGCAGATGGGAAAGGACCTGGAACGGCCCTAATTCCGGACGCGGTACTTGAGGTGTGCGACTCCCGGCGCCTCGATCGCGCGGAGCTCCTCGAGCTTCAGGTTCGGACCCACGCCATCAAAAAGGCGCGCGCCTCCGCCCAGCAGGATCGGTGCGACGTGCAGCTCCAACTCGTCGACCAGCCCGGCCGCCAGGTACTGGTTGATGACCTGGGCGCCGCCGCCGATGAAGACATCCCTGTCGCCGGCGGCCTCCCGCGCCTGCTCCAGGGCGGACCCGATTCCGGCGGTGACGAAGGTGAAGGTCGTGTCCGAGAGGGTCAGCGGCGGCCGCTCGTGGTGGGTGACGACGAAGACCGGCTTGTGGAACGGAGGATCGTCACCCCACCATCCCCGCCAGGGATCGTTGCCCCAGGGGCCGCGGGTGGCCGGACCGAACTTGCCCCGACCCATGATCTCGGCGCCGACGTTCGCATATTCCTCGGCGACCACGGCGCTGCTGACGTTCTCCTCGCCGCCCTCCATGCCGCTGAGCTCGCGCCACGCTTTCAGCGCAACCAGCCAGTCGTGAAGCCGCTCGCCGCCCTGCCCGAGCGGCTCCTCCTGGGTCTGGTTGGGGCCGGCAACGTAGCCGTCCACGGAGGTCGAGATGTGGACTCGTACCTTGCTCATGTCCCTAGTCTCTCAGGAGTCGCTCGGCGGCGGTGATCGGGTCGAGCGTCCGATCCGCGACCGATTCCACCGCCTGGTCCCAGTCGGGTCGCGCCTCGGCGCTCCGCCAGGCCGCGTCGGACAGTGCCCGATGCACCTGGTTCCGGGCGCGCGCTCGCGCCTGCTCGGGCGAGCGCGCAACGGACCGATGCGCCTCGATTGCTGCGATGAGCTTGTCCACCCCGTCGCCCCGGGTGGCGGTCGTGACCAGGACCGGCGGCGGCTTGCGGGCCACCCGGCCACCGGCAGTTGACAGCATGGCGCGGAGCTGCCGCGCGGCCCGATCGGCTCCCGGACGGTCGCCCTTGTTGACCACGATCACGTCGGCAACCTCCAGCAGCCCGGCCTTGATGGCCTGCACCTCGTCGCCCATGTCGGGGACCTCGACCACCACCGTCGTCTCGGCCAGCCGCGCCACTTCCACCTCGCTCTGGCCGGCGCCAACCGTCTCGATCACGATCGGGTCGTAGCCGGCCGCATCCAGGGCCGCCGCGGCCAGCCAGGTGGCTCCCGCCAGCCCGCCCAGCTCCCCGCGCGAGGCCATCGACCGCATGAAGACGTCGCGATCCGCCGCGTGCTCCATCATCCGGATCCGGTCGCCCATGATTGCGCCGCCGGTGTACGGCGAGCTCGGGTCCACGGCCAGCACGCCAACCCGCTTCCCGGCCGCGCGCCACGCGGCGATGAGAGCGTTGACCAGCGTGGACTTGCCGCTGCCCGGCGGTCCGGTGATGCCCACCAGGTGCGCCCCGCGGCCCGCCGCGAAAAGGGCCGGCAGCGTCTCGCGGAGCGATGGGTCGCCCGCCTCGATGCGCGTCAGCAGCCGCGCCAGTGGCCTCCGCTCCCCGGACGCCAGCTCCTGCAGCAGGCCCTCGTCAGCCACCCGGCCGGCGCGCGTGCTCGCGGAAGTAGCGGGCGATCTGCCCGATGCTGGTGCCGGGCCCGAAGATCTCGGCGACTCCGGCGTCCTTCAGCTTGGCGATGTCGGCATCCGGGATGATCCCGCCAGCGGCGATCAGCACGTCGCTCATGCCCCGCTCGCGGACCAGCGTGACGGTGCGGGGCAGCAATGCCATGTGTGCTCCGGAGAGGATCGACAGGCCAATGATGTCGACGTCCTCCTGTTCGGCGGCGTCGGCGATCATCTCCGGCGTCTGGCGGAGGCCGGTGTAGATCACCTCGAAGCCCTCGTCGCGCAGGCCGCGGGCCAGCACCTTGGCGCCGCGGTCGTGCCCGTCCAGGCCGGGCTTGGCGATCAGGACGCGGATCGGCGTGGTGCGGGCCTGGGCGTCATTGGTCATGCGGGAGCCGATTCTACCGGCGCCCCAGCCGTCCGAGCGCCGGCCGCCGCGTTCGCGAGCTCGCTGACGGCGGCGGCGTTGCGCGGCCAGAGATGGACGATCACCTGCTCGATGCCGTGCTGGGCGTAGCCGGCCATGGCGGCGGCGACGTGGTCGACGTCCCCGCGGATGGCCTCCTTTGGGGGTTCCTCGCCGTCGCCACCGGGCAGCAGGTGCGGGAAGGCCACGTAGATCCCCGCCGTCAGCTGCAGCGTCGCCGGATCGCGACCTTCGTCCTCGCAGGCGGCACGCTGCCGGGCGATCCGTTCCGCCAGCTCGGTTGCCTCCTCCGGCAAGCCGTACCAGGCGGCATTCCACTGGTCGGCGTGGCGCGCGACCAGCTGCATCATGCGCGGCTGCTTGCCGGCGATCAGGATGGGCGGGCCGAACGGACGCGGCCCGCGCGGGATCAGCTCCGCGTCGGCGCGGTGCCATCGCCCCTGGAAGCTGACCGAGCCGGTGCGCAGGAGCGGCACCAGCACCTGCAGCCCCTCCTCGAAGCGGCCGACCCGATGGTCGAATGGGTAGTCGAAGGCGTCGAACTCCGGCTCGTGCCAGCCGCAGCCGACGCCCAGGATCAGCCGTCCGCTGCTGACCTCGTCCAGCGCCACGGCCATCTTGGCCAGCAGCGCGGGATTGCGGAACGGCAGGGCCAGCACCAGCGGACCGATCTCGACGCGCTTCGTCACGCCGGCCACGGCGGTCAGGAGGGTCCAGCACTCGTGGATGCCGGCGGTCTCCTTCTCGTCGCGGAAGATGAGATGGTCGGCGCCCCACACCGAATTCAGGCCGCCGGCGTCCGCCGCCTCGGCCATGGCCCGCAGTTCCGGCCAGCTGAGCGGCCGGCCCAGGGCGTCGTTGTGGCCGAGCGGCAGCATGAGGCCGACCTTCACGTGGCGGCCTCCGTCGTGCGGCCCTTCTCAGCCGCCAGCGCCTCGATCTGCGTGGCCATGTCGAAGTCCTTGTGGCTCAGCCCGCCCGCGGCCTTGGTGGTCAGCTTGAACGTGACCCGGCGCCAGTTGATCTCGAAGTCGGGGTGGTGATCGGCCGCTTCGGCGGCATCGGCCGCGCGATTGACCAGCTCGATCGCGTCCCGGAAGGAGGCGCAGCGGACCGTCCGCACGATCCAGTCGCCCTCGCGCCGCCATTCGGGCAGCTGCTGCAGGCGCTTTGCGATCTCGTCATCGGAGAGGAGGGGTGCGTACGGCATCAGGGTCCCGATTCTAGCCAGCGGAGACGGAGATTCTCGCGGGGCGGGACTATCAGACAAGCAGAGGAATCCCATCGGACGAGAATCTGCGCCAGGAGCGAGAAGCCGACGAGCCGGCCTCAGCCGCCGATCGGCGAGGAGCGGCCGATCAGCGTCAGGAACTCGCCACGTGTCTTGGGGTCTCGGCGGAAGGTCCCCAGCATGGCGCTG
>DATEOS010000256.1:0-3103 GCA_035273815.1 Candidatus Limnocylindria bacterium | reverse complement strand
CGCAGCACCACATGTCCGTCGGTGCCGTATCCGACTGCCAGGGTTCCCGGCGTTCGGAGCAGCAGATCGACCACCTCGGTTCGCGCGCCCTGTCCGGCAACGAGCAGCACCGGCGTCCGCATGTCATCACACCCTTATTGGTAACGATTGTCATTAACTTCGTCCGTACGCTACCGTGTCGCTGTCCACTTGTCGAAAATCGTTTTCATTAACGGTCACGCATGAAAGAGAGCCGATGTCTGGGACTTGTCAGGTCACCGGGCGCGCACCGGGTTTCGGTAACCGGGTGTCGCACTCGAACCGGCGCACCCGCCGTCGCTGGAATCCGAACATCCAGACCAAGACCTACTACCTGCCGTCGGAGGGTCGACGAATCCGGCTGCGGGTCAGTGCAAAAGGGATCAAGGTCATCGACCGGGACGGGATCGAAGCCGTGGTCAGGCGATTGCGTCGAGCCGGGGAGAAGATCTGATGGCCAAGAGTACGGACATCCGTCCCGTCGTGCGGCTGAAGTCCACTGCGGGAACCGGATATACCTACGTCACCCGGAAGAACCGCCGCAACGACCCCGACCGGCTGGTGCTGCGCAAGTACGACCCGGTCATCCGCAAGCACGTCGATTTCCGGGAGGAGCGCTGATGGCCAAGGCCTCGAAGATCGTCGCCGATGAGCGACGGCGGCGGCTGGTCGCGCGATACGCCGACCGCCGCGCCGAACTGAAGGACATCATCAGAAAGCCTTCCAGCACAACGGCACAGCGCAGTGCGGCGCAGGCAGAACTGCAACGGATGCCACGCGATGCCAGCCCGGTGCGGCTGCGCAACCGCGATGCGGTGGACGGTCGGCCGCGCGGACATCTACGCAAATTCGGACTGTCCCGGGTGCGGGTGCGTGAAATGGCGCATCGCGGCGAACTGCCCGGCGTGCGGAAGGCGAGCTGGTGATGGCGGGCAATCCGACCAAGAAGCGCCGTCCGGCGCCGGCGGAGGTCAAGCGTCCCAAGGTGAACAAGTTCAAGGCGCTGAACATCACCGCGGTCGACTACAAGGATGTCGCCATCCTGCGCACCTTCATCTCCGACCGCGGCAAGATCCGGTCCCGGCGGGTCACCGGCCTCACGCCGCAGCAACAGCGTCAGGTTGCGACGGCCATCAAGAATGCCCGGGAGATGGCGCTGCTGCCGTACGCGGGTTCCTAGCCCAACCGTTCTCCGATACGAACTCGGACAGCGGCCGGCCGTAGGCCCAGTGGTCGATCTCCAGGGCGGGCCGATCCGGAAACTCCGGCACCGGGCCCAGGCACAGGATCGCCACCGGCGCGGCCTCGTCGGGCATGCCGAGCAGGGTCGCCAGCTCGGCCGGTTCGAAGATCGACACCCAGCCCATGCCGAGGCCCTCGGCGCGGGCGGCCAGCCACATGTTCTGGATCGCACACGACACCGACGCCAGGTCCATCTGCGGCATGGTGCGGCGCCCGAACACGTGCCGCTGCCGGCCCTCACCGAGGGCGACCACCAGCAGTTCGGCGCACTCGACGATGCCCTCGACCTTCAGCGCCAGGAACTCGTCGCCGCGCTCACCCAGGGCCTCGGCGGTGCGTAGCCGCTCCTGCTCGACAAGGTCGTGCAATGCTCGGCGCAGCGCGTCGTCGGTGATCCGGATGAACCGCCACGGCTGCATCAGCCCCACGTTGGGTGCGGCATGCGCGGCCTGCAGTAGTCGGGCCAGAACCTCGGGGGCCACGGTCGAGCCGGGGACGAATCGGCGCATATCGCGACGTTCGGCGATGGCTCGGTAGACGGCCTGGCGCTCGGCGGTGCTGAACGCGTGATCGGTCACACCGGCAGCCTAGGTGACCCGCCTCCGGGTGCTGTGCAGCCCGGCGCCGGCGGCACCGAGACACGCCAGCGCGACCGCCCCGGCGAACCACGGGAACACCGAGGCCAGGTCCCAGCGAGTGGCCGCCCATCCGGCGACCAGCGTCGGGACGGCCATCGCGGTGTAGGCCAGCAGGTAGAAGGCCGACATCGTCTCACCGCGCCGGCCGGCGGGTACCACATCGGACAGGTGCCGCAACGAGCCGCCGAACCCGAGGCCGAAGGTCGCTCCGAGCAGCACCGCCGCGACGAACACCAGCTCCCAGCGGTGGGTCAGCAGCACCGGGATGGTCAGCAGCAGTGATACGGCCATGCCGATGTCACCGATGATCGCTGAATACTTGGCGGGCAGGCGGGTGGCGGCCAGCTGGGCCAGTGCGGCGGCGAAGGCGGTGGCCCCGACGACGGCGCCGCCGAACACCAGGTTGTCGATGTGGGTCTGCCGCGCCGCCAGCGACGGGTACAGCGACAGCAGCACGCCCAGCACCGACCAGGACGCCATCGCGCCGAGGGCGGAGAACCAGAAATCGGTGCGAATCTCTTCGGGTACTGCCGGTTTCGTGATCCGGATTGGCCCACGGGTGGGCGCGGTGTGCGGTTCGCGCAGGGCCAGCACGCCGGCACCGACGATCAGGCAGACCACGGCAACCACGGCGTACGGGGTGCGCAGCGGGTGCGGGGCGTACTGAGCCAGCAGTGCCGAGCCGAGGATCGCGACCGTCATGCCGATGTTGAACGCGACGCCGCTGAGTTGCCCCGAGCGCACGCCGTGATCGGGTTTGAGGTCGAGCAGCGCGGCAGCTCCGGCCACCACGATCGACCCGACCGCGGCGCCGTGGATGGCGCGGGCGAGCAGCAGCATCGCCATGCTGTCGGCGATCAGGAACACCCCGAGGCCGACGAGCAGAGCGATCAGCGCCCCGATCAGCACCGGCTTGCGGCCGACGGCATCCGAGATCCGACCCGACACCAGCACCGCAGCCAGGGCCGCGACCGCGTACACCGCGAAGATGACGGTGGTCGCGAGCGGGGACAGATGCCAGTCGGTCTCGTAGATCCCGTACAGCGGGGCGGGGATGCCGGAGACGCCGAGGGCGACACCACTGAGGATCAGCAGCAGCGGATAGGCCCATCGCTGGGTATCGGCTGCTCGATCGATCGCGACCATGGCGGTGTTCACCTCCGGCTGGGCTGGGACAGCTGACGAACCCAGTCGGGATGACACTC
>DATEOS010000255.1:0-4249 GCA_035273815.1 Candidatus Limnocylindria bacterium | reverse complement strand
GGTCAAGGTCTTCGTGGTCGAGGGCGAGGGCGGGCTGACTCCCGGCGCGTCCCACGAGACGCGCAACTCGGCCTGGGGCCTTGGCTTGTCAAACCTGGTCTTCCTGGTCGACTGGAACGACTTCGGAATCGACGACCCGTCGATCTCGAGCGTGGTGCACGGCACGCCGGCCTCGTGGTTCTCCGGCTACGGCTGGCGCGTGACCGGCACGCCGCAGGGCTCCGAGTGGGCGCCGGTGGCGCGGGCGGTGCTGGAGGCGGCGCGGGGCGCCAACCCCGACGGCGTGCCGTCGATGGCCTGGTTCAAGACGCGCAAGGGCCGCGGCTACGGCAAGTACGACAACAAGAGCCACGGGACGCCGCACGCCATGAACTCGCCGGAGTTCTGGGCCGTGCGCCGGGAGTTCATGGCGCGCCACGGCGTGGAGTACGCCGGCGTCGACGAGCCCGCGCCGAGCGATGCCGCCGAACGCGAGGCCCAGGCCCGCCACAACTTCGGGGTTGCCATGGGCGTGCTGCGGGACGCGGCCGACGTGGTCGACCGCATCAGCGACCGCCTGGTCGAGGTGGCGGGCACTGTCCCGGACCGGGTCGAGGGCTTCCACCTGGGCGGCCGCGGCGCCGAGATCTTCGACGACCCGCGCTTCACCGATGTCAGGGCCTACCCGGCGGCGATGTGGAAGCAGCCTGGTGAGAAGGCGCCGAACCGGGCCGCGCTGGCGGCGTGGGGCGCCTGGGTCAACGCCACCGCCCGCGCCGAGTACGACCGCCCGCTGGTGATCGCCTGCTCCGCCGACCTGGCCGAGTCGACCAACATCGCGGGCTTCGCCAAGGACTGGGAGGACCTTCCCGGCTGGGGCTGGTACAACCGCGATACCAACCTGCGCGGCACGCTGCTGCCGCAGGAGATCACCGAGTTCACCAACGCGGGCGTCAGCGTGGGCATCGCCACCGTCAACATGGCCGATGACCCAATGAGCGCGTTCAATGGCTTCTGGACGGCGTGCTCCACCTACGGCTCGTTCAGCTACCTGAAATACGGGCCGATGCGCCTCTTCAGCCAGCTCGCCCAGGACTGCGAGCTGAAGGTCGGCAAGGTGATCTGGGTCGCAGGCCACTCCGGCCCCGAGACGGCCGAGGACAGCCGCACCCACTTCGGCATCTATGAGACCGGCGTGACCCAGCTCTTCCCGGAGGGCCACGTCATCGACCTGCACCCGTGGGAGTACAACGAGGTGCCGGTGGTGCTGGCCGCTGCCCTGCGTGCCGACGCGCATATCGTGGCGCTGCACCTGACCCGGCCCGCGGTCGACATTCCGGATCGGGCCGCACTGGGCATGGACTCGCATTTCGACGCGGCCCGCGGCGCCTATGTCCTGCGCCCTGCCTCGGCCGGCGCCACGTTGGCCGGCACCGTGTACGTGCAAGGCACGGTCACCACCGCCAACGTGGTCAAGATCCTGCCGCGCCTGGACGAGGCGGGGATCAACGTGCGCATCGTGGCGGCCATCAGCCCGCAGCTGTTCAACATGCAGCCGAGTGACTACCGGGAGCGCATCCGTTCCGAGGCGGATCGCTGGGACGGCATGGCGGTTACCAACCGCGCCTTCAAGCTGATGCGCGACTGGGTGGATGGCCCGTTGGCGCACGAGTACTCCCTCAGCTCCGACTGGGATGACCGCTGGCGCACCGGTGGCACGGTGGACGAGGTGATGGACGAGGCGCACCTGGGCCCGGATCACATCTTCGAGGCCATCCGGCGCTACGCGGCGGATCGAGCCGAACGGCACCGGCGCCTGCGCGCCGTGGTCGATGCCATCGACAGTGGGGAGTAGGTCGCTGGTGCCCGAGCTGCGCCCCCATCCATACCAGCACCAGCGGCCGCGCCGGCCCGCCAACCTCCCGCGACGCACGCAGCCGCCGCCGGAGCGCCAATCGCCGCCGGACCTGCGCTACCTGATCTACGTGGGGATCGCGCTGGCTGCCGTGCTGGCGGCGCTGTTCACGCCGTACCTGATCGCCTACCTGCTGCAGGCGATGAACGGCGGTTAGGTCGAGGGAGCCTCTCGCGCCGTCCAGACGAGCACCCGGTCCTCGTCCACCTTCACAAGCGGCTTGACCAGGTCTGGCAGATCGATCGCGTACGCCTTGGGGTCGCCGGGATACGGCCCATCCGCCCGCCAGCGGTCCCGGCCATTGGCCAGCTCACCGTTCAGGTCGAAGCTGGCGCCGTGGCAGGGACAGCGCAGGTCGCTCCAGTCCGGCCGGAACTGGAGCGTGCAGCCCATGTGCGTGCAGACCGCCTGGAGTGCGCGGATCTGGCCGTTGTCATTGACCACGTAGCCGTCGAATGCCGGCGTGCTGAACCGCACCGCCTGGCCGACAGGCAGGTCGTTCACCGAAGCGACCTGCACCCACTCGCCGTCGGCGCCGACCAGGCCGCTGCCGTCATCCCAGATGGGCGCTCGCTCCGCCACCTCGGGTCGCAGCAGGACGATGCCGGCTGCCCCGGCGGCCACGCCCGCCGCCCCGATCACGCCGGCCTGCAGCAGCTGGCGCCGGGTGATCCTCACCCGGCCGGCAGCAGCAGCGGTTGGTCGCAGCGGCAACGGCTCCTGGACCGTGGCGATGCCCTGGTCGGCCTGCCGCATGCGCAGCCGCAGCTGGTCCAGGAACGCGGGATCCGGCGCCCCCTCGTTCGGATCAGCGGCGGCCGACAGCTCCGCCGCCAGCCGCGCCATCTCCGCCTCGTCGCGGTCGGTGACATCGTCGGGCGACGGACGCTCGCCGCCCAGGAGCGCGTCCAGGTAGTGCTCGAAGCGCTCCGCGCCCGGGACCATCCCCTCTTCGGGCTCGTCGCCGGGCTCCAGGGGCTCGCCGGGAGGCAGCGGACGTCGCTCGTCAGGCATCGGGTTCTCCCAGGAGCGCAGCCTTCCGCAACGCCCGGTACTGCAGGATCTTGGCGTTGCCGTGGGTGATGCCCATCTGGGCGGCGGTCTCGGCCACTGTCATGCGCTGCAGGAAGCGCAGCTCCAGGACCCGCGCGTAGCGCTGCGGCAGCTTGTCCAGGATGCCACGCACGCGTCGCGCGCTGGCTGCAGGATCGGCGGACTGTTCCTTGGCGTCACCGGGCTGCATTGGCTCCCAGCCCGGCGCCACCTGCTCGGTGCCGATCACGGGCAGACGATAGAACGCCCGCCAGTAGTCGGCGATCGCGTTCTGGCTGACCCGATACAGCCAGCTCACGATCTGGCCACGGTCACGGGTTGTGTCGAGCTGCTCGACCGCCCGCATGAAGACCTGCGCGGTGAGGTCCTCGGCGTCGGGACGATTACCAACGCGGGCATAGATGAACCGATAGATGGGCACCACCTGCTGGTCGTAGATCTCCTCGAAACGGCCGGGCACGGCGGCGGGACGGGCGTCAGGATCGGCCATCGGGAGGGTGTACGCGGCGGGTTACGACGCCGGCTCAGATGCCTCTTGTCGCGTGTGCAGCGGCGCCAGCAGGGCAGCCACCTCCTCCAGGAAGCGCGCGTCGGTCTCGTCATAGGCGGATGGATCGGATCCGTCGATGTCAATCTCGCCGATGACCTGCCCGTCGGCGAAGATCGGCACCACGATCTCCGAGCGGGTGCTGGCGAAGCACGCGAGGTAACGGGGATCGGCTTCGACGTCGGCCACGATCTCGGTCTGGCCCGATGCGGCCGCGGCACCGCAGATTCCCTCGCCGATCGGGATTCGGGTGTGCTCCGTCGCCTCCGGACCGACCCAGGGACCCAGGACCAGCTCCCTGGCGTCGGCGTCGACCCAGTAGATGCCGACCCAGTCGTAATGCCCGAACCGATCGTGCAGGGCCTCGACCACACGCTGGGCGCCGGCCTCCGGTCCCGGGGCCTCGGCGATGATGGTGCGCAGCAGGTTCAGGGCGTCGCCGTGCTCGACCGGGCGCTCTTCGGCGACCGGGTGGCTCACTGCTGGGATGCCCAGCGATCGGCCCAACGGTCGATGCCGGCGATGGCGCGGCGCAGGTCGGCGCCCTTGTCGGTCAGCGAGTACTCGACCCACGGCGGCGTCTCGGACACCGCTCGGCGGTCGATCAGGCCCTCGTCCTCGAGCAGCTTGAGTCGCTGGGACAACGTGGCCGAATTGGCCCCGCCCAGGGCGTCCTGCAGCTCGCAGAAGCGCTGCGTGCGCTCGCCGAGCTCGCGCACGATGCGGAGCACCCATTTCTGGCCCAGGATCGTCAG
>DATEOS010000254.1:0-2114 GCA_035273815.1 Candidatus Limnocylindria bacterium | reverse complement strand
CGGTGTGTCCGGAGCCGGCCATGATCAGTCCGCGCACCCGGCTGGCAACCAGGGACCGTACCTGTGTGATCTCCTGCTGGGTATCCCGGGAACTCTGGCAGATCTGCACGATCAGACCGAGATCGGCCGCGGAACTGACGACAGCCGAGGCCAGTTCGGCGAAGTACGGGTCAGCGATGTCGTGCACCACGAGGCCCAGCGTCGAGCTGGCGCCGCTGGCCAGCGACCGCGCCTGCATATTGGGCACATAGCCGATCTCGGCCGCGATCGCGCGTACCCGCTCGGCGACCGCCTCACTGACTCCCGGGCGACCGGACATCGCGAAGGAAGCCGTGGTCAGCGATACTCCGGCCTTCCCCGCGACATCGATCAACCGTGCCGGTGTCTGACGGCGCTGCGGCATGTGTACTCTCCCCCACCTTCTCGAAGGACTTGTCAGTCCGACCCGACAGACCTTATGCTGCTAAAGCGCTTTAGCAAAAGCGCTAAAGTTCGGAATACTGAGAGGTAGTCGATGCGGCTCACGAACTTCTATGCGATCGCCCCCACAGTTTTCGACGATCAGGGCGCCGTGGACACCGACGCGGTAGTTCGTAACGTGGCCAAGATCGCCGCTCACGGCATCGACGGCGTGCTGCTGACCGGCTCCTATGGTGAATTTCAGGTGCTCAACGCCGACGAGCGGGTTCGGCTGGCCCACGAGGTGGTGCGGGCCGACAGCGGCACGGTGGTGATGGCCGGCGCGGCCGCGCTCAACGGTGATGACGCGATCGCGCTGGGGGAGCGCCTCTTCGATGCGGGCGCCCACCAGGTCATGGTGTCGGCTCCGTTCGCCGCCGAGTTGACCGATGGCGACCTGCTGGCGCACTTCCAACGGGTGGGTGCCGCTCTGCAACACGACCTGGTGGTCTATAACAACCCGGTCTTCGGTGTCGATCTGGCCCCGCCGCTGCTGCAGGAGGTGACGGCACTGCCGGCCTATACCGCGATCAAGCAGGGCACCAAATCGCTGGCCGCGATGGTCGACACCGTCGTGCGGGTGCAGGCCGGCGGGCAGGCGCAGGTGCTGGCCGCCGCGGATCTGGCCTGCGCGGCGTCTGTCGGCGCGGGTGTCGCGGGAATCACCTCGACCAACGTCTGGGTGTTTCCGGAGGCGTTCCGTGCGCTGGCGGACCCCGCTGTGGCGCCGTCGGCGAAGACCCGGATCATGGCCGCGCTGCAGCCCTATGTCGCCCTGGTGCGCACGCTGGGCCAGCCTCGGGTGGTCAAGGCGGCCATGGTGCTGCGCGGATACGCGGGCAGCGCGGCCGTGCGGGCCCCCTATGTGCCCCTCGACCGAACCGAGGTCAAGGCGCTGGCATCGGCACTGGCCGAATCCGACGAACTGCTTTCTGCGGCATGAGCAGGCAAGTGGCGGTTGCCGTACTGGGCGGTGACGAACGTGAGCATCACATCGCGACTACCCTCGCCGAAACCGGGCTCGACGTACGGACATTCGGCGGAGCAGTGCTCGACCCGCATGCCGGCTACCGGCGCGCCCGCACGGCACGTGATGCGGTCAACGGCGCCGACTGGGTGTTGTGCCCGTACCCGGGGCTCACCATCAGCGATGAAGTGTATTCTCCGGCAAGCGATATCCCGATCCGGCTCGATCGCGATCTGCTGGCGGCATCGGCGGCACAACGAGGCGGACTGGTGCTGGGCCGGGCCAGTGAGCAGGTGCGCGCACTGTGCGGAGATCTCGGAATCGCCATTCATGAGACCAAGGCGGATTCGGGACTGGTCGTCAAGACCGCCACGGCGGTCTCCGAGGCGTTGGTCGCGGTCCTGGTGGAGAGCACCCACCGCTTGCTGCGCGAGCATCTGTTCGTCGTCCTGGGATTCGGCTCCACCGGTCTGGCGATCACCCAACTACTGTTGGCCATGCGGTGTGAGGTCGTGGTCGCCGCGCGGTCCCGGCGGGATCGGGAGCGTGCCCGCCAGCTTGGCGCGCGGCCGGTCGCCTATATCGACCGCGTCGAGGTGATGGAGACCGCCGACATCGTCGTCAACACCGTGCCGGCCCCGGACGCGGTGCCGGTGTCGGTGGGGGCCAGTCGTATCACCGCGCGGAT
>DATEOS010000253.1:0-3113 GCA_035273815.1 Candidatus Limnocylindria bacterium | reverse complement strand
TCGTCCGCCATCAGCACGGCGCTCAAGCGCTACGTCGAACTCGAGGACGCGCGGGCTGCCGGCTTTGACGACATCACCGTCAAGGTGGGCGTCGGCGCCGGCCGCAAGGTTCGCTTCTCCGGCGTCCTCATTGGCGAATGGTTCAACTCCAAGGGCGAGCGGTTCGAGCACTACCGCGTCTTCCGCGGTCCGAAGCGATTCGCGCTCCACATCGATCGCACGCAGGTCTTTGAGATGCGCGACGCCGAAGGCAATCCGCTCACCGGCTGGCGAGCCTGGACCGGCATCGGCATGGCATCCGGCGGCGGAAAGCCTGCCGAGGCGACACTGGACGTGTTCGACACGCTCGAGGAGCTCAAGGACCGCGTCCCGGCGGAGCTCTACGAGATGGCTTCTGCCTCCGTCAAGCTGCCGGCAGTGGAAGACCTCGACATCTGACCTCAACGGCGTCGCGGAGGTGCAGCGATGACTGCTCCCTCCCCCGCCATCCAGGTCTCCGGCCTCCGCAAGTCATACGGCGAGCAGCTCGTCCTGGACGGGATCGACCTCGAGGTCCCCGCCGGAACGGTGTTCGCACTGCTCGGCCCAAACGGCGCCGGCAAGACGACCACCATCCACATCCTCACCACCCTGCTGACGCCCGACGCCGGCGAGGTCGCCGTGGGCGGCCACGACCTGCGCGATCCGGAGGGCATCCGGGCCCAGATCGGCGTGACCGGCCAGTTCTCGGCGGTCGACGACCTGCTCACCGGTGACGAGAATCTCAGGCTGATGGCCGCCCTCCACCACCTGGGAAAGCCAGAGGGCCGGCGGCGGATCGCCGACCTGCTCGAGCGCTTCGAGCTGACGGACGCGGCCCACAAGCACGTCGCGACCTACTCCGGCGGCATGAAGCGCCGGCTCGACCTGGCAATGACGCTGATGGGTAACCCACGGATCGTGTTCCTTGACGAGCCGACCAGCGGCGTCGACCCGCGCGGGCGGCAAACCATGTGGCAGATCGTGGGCGACCTGGTTGCCGACGGAATCACCATCTTCCTGACCACGCAGTACCTGGAGGAGGCCGATGAGCTCGCGAACCGGATCGCGCTGCTCGACCGCGGCCGGATCGTGGCCGAGGGCACGCCCGCACAGCTGAAGCGGCTGGTCCCCGGCAGCGCCCTGCGCCTCGAATTCACCGATCCGGAGGCGCTCGAGCGCGCCGCCACGCGGCTGACGTCGGCGCGACGCGATGCCGATGGGCTGGTCCTCCACATCCCGACCGATGGCGACGTGGCGTCGCTGCGCGTCGTCCTCGATCAGCTGGACCGGGCCGCGCTCGACGTCGCCGACTTCAGCATCCAGACCCCGGACCTCGACGATGTCTTCCTGTCCCTGACGGGTCAGAGCGACGCACGAAAGGCGGCCACCGAATGACGTCCACCTACCTGATCGCCGACTCGGCCACCATGCTGCGACGCAACCTCATCCATGCCTGGCGCTACCCGTCGATGACGCTGCTGGTGGCCGCCATCCCGGTGATCTTCTACCTGATCTTCGTGTACGTCTTCGGCTCGACGCTGGGCAACGGATTGCCCGGGACCGAGGGCGGACGCGATGCCTACATCGCCTACGTCACGCCTGGGATCCTGCTGCTGGCGGTCATGGGCGGGACGCAGTCCACCGCCATCACTGTGTCCATGGATATGACCACCGGGATCATCACCCGCTTCCGGACGATGTCCATCCCGCGCGGGGCGGTGCTGGCCGGCCACGTGATCGGCGCCATGCTGCTGATCCTGGCACAGCTGCTGGCCGTCCTGGCGGTGGCCATGCTCACGGGGTTCCGCCTGGGCACGGGACCGATGGAGTGGCTGGGAGCCCTTGCGCTGCTGGCCCTGGTGACCTTCGCCTTCACCTGGCTGTCGGTCGGCATCGGGCTGTGGGCGAAGACCGTCGAATCGGCCAGCAATCTGCCGATGCCGCTCATTCTGCTGCCATTCTTCAGCAGCGCCTTCGTGCCCACCGACTCGATGCCCGGCCCGGTGGCGTGGTTCGCGGAGAACCAGCCCTTCACGCCGATCATCGAGACGCTGCGCGGCCTGCTGCTGGGCACGCCCATTGGCAACAGCGGGCTGCTGGCAGTCGCCTGGTGCGTGGTGATCGGACTCATCGGCTATCTGTGGTCGATGCGCCTCTACAACCGTGACCCGATCCATTGACCTTGCCGGATCAGTAGGCGCCAGTGGACACCGCTTGACAGCGCATTAGTACAACCGTATGGTTGTATGAATGCAGCTGATGCTCGACCACGACCGTATCTTCGGAGCCCTGGCAGATGGCACCCGGCGCGACATCGTGCGCCGCGCGATGGCCGGCCAGGAGGGCGTCGCCGAACTGGCCGACCACTACCCCATGAGCTTCGCGGCCGTGCAGAAGCACGTCGCCATCCTCGAGCGGGCGGGGCTGGTCACCAAGCAGCGCATCGGCCGCCGCAAGGTTGTCCGCACCAATCTTCACGGCGTTCGAGTGGCTCAGCGCTTGCTCGAACGGTACGAGCAGATGTGGGCCGACCGCATCGACCGCATGACCGACCTCATCACCCAGACCCAGGAGACACACCAATGACCGTGACCGCCGTCCAGAAGGATCCCGCTGCCCTGACCATGACCGTCACTGCCGAATTCGAGGCGTCACCGGATCGGGTCTGGCAGCTCTGGGCCGATCCGCGCCAGCTCGAGCGTTGGTGGGGACCGCCCGCCTATCCCGCCACCGTCGACGCGCACGACCTGCGCCCGGGTGGCTCGGTCGCCTACCACATGACCGGGCCGGAAGGCGACCAGCCGCGTGGCTGGTGGGAGATCGTGGAGATGGAGCCACCGCATCGGCTGGTCTTCCGCGACGGCTTCGCCAATGACGATGGAACGCCCAACCCGGACATGCCGGTGAACGAGGCCCTGGTTTCGATCCAGGAGATTGGTGGCGGCCGCACCCGCATGGAGATCAAGAGCATCTTCCCCAGCACAGAGGCCCTCGAGCAGCAGCTGGCGATGGGCATGGAAGAGGGCCTGACGCAGGCCGTCGGCCAGATCGACGCCATCCTGTCGGAGTCGCCGGTCGCAGGTTCATAGACC
>DATEOS010000252.1:0-3351 GCA_035273815.1 Candidatus Limnocylindria bacterium | reverse complement strand
CTCTGACGTTCAGGCCACCAGTATCGGTGCCAGCCAAGCGATCTCGGCGGGCAGCTGGGCGCTCCAGAACCCGCCGTCGTGCCCACCCGGGGAGAACCCGCCGGCCGGCGGCGACGGTAACTGGGCGATGAATTGCCTGGTGGCGGCCGCGAACGGGTCGCCGTTGCCGCAGTCGATGCGGATCGGGATCCCGTCCAACGCGGGCTGCCCCCACACGCTGTTGGCGGCGTAGTCGGCGGCATCGTCGAACGCGCCGGGGGCGGCGGCGCCCGCGGAGGTCCACAGGGCCGGGCTGACCGCGCAGATCGCCGCGGTCCGGGCGGGACCCAGACGGGACCCGAGCAGCAAAGCGCCGTAGCCGCCCATCGACCAGCCGAGGAAACCCACCCGGGAGGTGTCCAGGCCCTGATCGGACAGCATCGGAAGCAACTCATCCAGCACCATCGCGCCGGCGTCATCGCCCGAAGCGCGTTTGTGCCAGTACCCTCCGCCGCCGTCCACGGCGACCACAGCAAACGGTGGAAGGCCCGCCGCGACGGCGTCGGCCAGGCCTTGCTCGACGCCGCCGGCCATCACCGTCGCGGCATCACTGCCCTTGCCGTGCAGAGCGATCACCGGGCGCAGTGCTGCGCTTTGGCCCGGCGGCCGGGCGATGGCCCAGTTGGTGCGGATGCCGCCGCGCGCCGCGGAGACGAAGGACCCGGACTGGTACGTCGGGGCGGGTTCGGCGACCGCGCGGGGCAGTCCGGCAGCTTCCGCAGCGACCGCGCCCAGGGCCGTACCCAGACCCAGGCCCAGGCCCATGCGCAGGACGGCTCGACGGTTCGGAGCGGGCATGCCGGACATCTTGCCACCGCCTGAAATGGCGCTCGCTGTCAACTTCGTGCGTTTGTTGAAAACCCCGATACAACTGGGATTTTGCTGGCAGCATTGCTCAACGTGACAGCGGCGGTGACTCCGAAGGGGGAGCGTCGGCGGGGCGCCCTCGTGAGCGCCGCCGCCGATCTGCTGTGCGAAGGCGGTATCGACGCGGTGCGGCATCGCGCGGTGGCCCGGCGGGCCGGACTGCCGCTGGCCTCGACGACGTACTACTTCTCTTCATTGGACGATCTGATCGCCAAGGCCGTCGAGCACATCGGTGAGCGGGAGGCCGCCGAGTTGCAGCTGCAGGTGGCCAGTCTGTCCCGCCGGCGCCGCGGCGCCGAATCCACCGCGGATCTGCTGGTGGACCTGCTGGTCGGGGACAACCCCGGAGTGCGGGTGTCCGAACAGCTGATCTCGCGGTACGAGCGCTACATCGCCTGTGCCCGGCAACCCGAACTGCGCGACATCCAACGACGGATCCTGCGGCAGCGCACCGACGCCGTTCTCGAAGTGGTGGAACGGTCCGGGCGCGCGGTGCGCTCGGAACTCGTTTCCGCTCTGGTCTGCGCGGTGGACGGAGCTGTGGTTGCCTCGTTGGTGGACGAGGGGGAGGGACCGCGGGCCACCGCCCGCGCGACCCTGATCGATGTGATCGACGTGCTCGCCCCGGTCGACGACAGGGCCGTGCACGTCTGAGCCGAGGGGAGGCGGATTGACAGAGTCGGGGACCGAGAAGTCCGAGACCGCGCAGGAACCGCAGCTGAGGCGGGTGATGGGGCCCGGCCTGCTGCTGCTCTTCGTGGTCGGCGACATCCTCGGGACGGGTGTCTACGCGCTGACCGGACAGGTCGCCAAGGAGGTCGGCGGTGCGGCCTGGCTGCCGTTCCTGCTGGCGTTCGCGATCGCCACCATCACCGCCTTCAGCTATCTGGAACTGGTCACCAAGTACCCGCAGGCCGCCGGTGCGGCGCTGTACGTGCACAAGGCGTTCGGCGTCCAGTTCGTCACCTTCCTGGTCGCCTTCGTCGTCATGTGCTCCGGAATCACCTCGGCCTCAACGGCTTCCCGATTCTTCGCGGCGAACTTCTTCACCGCTTTCGACTTCAGCTGGGGCAAGGCCGGCGTGGTGCTGCTGGCGCTGCTGTTCATGGCGCTGCTCGCGGTGGTCAACTTCCGCGGCGTGGGCGAGAGCGTCAAGCTCAACGTGGCACTCACCTTCGTCGAGATCACCGGTCTGGCGATCGTCATCCTGGTCGGGTTGTGGGCGTTCACCGGCGGCGGTGCCGACGTCGACTTCGCCCGCGTCGTCGCCTTCGACACCCCGGCCGAGAAGGGCACCTTCCTGGCGGTCACCACCGCGACCTCGCTGGCCTTCTTCGCCATGGTCGGTTTCGAGGACTCGGTCAACATGGCCGAGGAGACCAAGGACCCGGTCCGGATCTTCCCGAAGGTGCTGCTGACCGGTCTGGGCATCGCCGGTGCCGTCTACATCGTGGTGGCCATCGTCGCGGTGGCGCTGGTGCCGGTCGGAGTACTGGCCGACAGCGAGACCCCGCTGGTCGAGGTGGTCAAGGCCGGCGCCCCGGGCCTGCCGATCGAGGCGATCCTGCCGTTCATCTCGATGTTCGCGGTCGCCAACACCGCGCTGATCAACATGCTGATGGCCAGTCGGTTGATCTACGGGATGGCCCGCCAGCATGTGCTGCCACCGGTGCTGGGCATCGTCCACCCGAGGCGTCACACCCCGTGGGTGGCCATCATCTTCACCACCCTGATCGCGTTCGGGCTCATCTTCTACGTGTCCGCCGTGGCCGGCAGCAGTGCCATCGCGGTCCTGGGCGGCACCACCTCGCTGCTGCTGCTCGCGGTCTTCGCGATGGTGAACATCGCGGTACTGGTGCTGCGCCGCGACGTCCGCGCCGGCGGCGGGCACTTCCGGACGCCGACCGTGCTGCCCGTCATCGGCTTCTTTGCCTCGGCCTATCTGGTGCTGCCGTTCTCCGGTCGCCCTGCCCAGCAGTACCTGCTGGCCGGGGCGCTCATCCTGACCGGCGTCCTGCTGTTCGGGCTCACCACCCTGATCAACCGGCAGCTGGGCATCCGCGGACAGGGCATCACCGATCCGACCCACCTCGGGGACGCACCCTAAGCTGTGTTGCCGTGACGATCCCGAATGTTCTCGCCAACCGCTACGCCAGCGACGAGATGGCCGCCATCTGGTCACCGGAGGCGAAGATCATCGCCGAGCGCCGGCTGTGGCTGGCGGTGCTGCGCGCCCAGGCCGAGCTCGGGGTCGCCGTCCCCGACGGCGTCATCGAGGACTACGAGCGGGTGCTGGAGAACGTCGACCTGGGCTCGATCGCCGCGCGGGAGCGGATCACCCGTCACGACGTGAAGGCCCGCATCGAGGAGTTCAACGCCCTCGCCGGGCACGAACACGTGCACAAGGGCATGACCAGCCGCGACCTCACCGAGAACGTCGAACAG
>DATEOS010000251.1:0-2706 GCA_035273815.1 Candidatus Limnocylindria bacterium | reverse complement strand
ACCGCCGACGGTGCGGCGCTGGGCGCGAGCCCGAGCCGGGGGGCCAGCCGGGTGAGCGTGGCGGCGCGCAGCGCTTCGGCGGCACGGTCACGGGCGCGATGGGAGCGGTACAACCGGGCCCGGCCCTCCACTGTCTCCGAGGCGCGAACCACCACCGGCAGCGACTCGGCGACCAGCGGCCCCAGACGCCGCCCGCGCCACCAGGCCAGCACGCCCACCACCACGCACAGCTGCAGGACCGCCCAGCCGACCTGAGCCGGAGCCATATCCAACAGCGAAGCCTCGCTGCCGGATTCACCCTCGAGGCGCTGCGGTGCGTACCAGATCACCCGATCGCGGGTACCGGCGAGATTCATCGCCAGCGCCGCGCTGCCCGGTCCGAGCAGGCCGGAGTTTGTCATGAAGTGCGAACTGCCGACCACCGTGATGGTGCGGCCGGCATCGGTATAGCGCAACAACGCACCGTCATAGCAGCGGGCGGCGGGCAGATCATCGGCACGCCGAAAACTGTCACTGACGCCGAACTGGACGTCCCCGGACGTGATCGCCTCCCGCAGTTCACAATCCGGTCGTCCGCCGAACTGGATCGAACCGTCCAGCTGCACCGTCGGGGCCAGGGCTTCCCGGGTGAGGGCCGACGGGGCGACCAGCAGCCGGTCACCGGGCAGACCGGCAAGCCGGTCCAGCCCGTCATCATCGAGCAGGAAGAACGTCTGGGCGATGAGGACCAAGGTATCCGGACGTGCCGCCGCCGCAACCGCCGCCACATCCTCGGCGACGACCACCTCCACCCCGTGCTCCCGCAACAGGGTGACCAGTGCGTGCGCCCCGTCCGGCGATGTCGACCCGGCCTCCATCAGCCCGCCGGTGCGCGGCGAGGTCAGGTAGGCGCCGAGAACGGAGACCAGCACGATCGCGGTGAGCGCCACCATGATCCAGCGGCGGCCGGTCATCCGGTCACCGTCCGGGGCAGACGGCGGTCCAGCTCGGCGATCTGGCGGTACCCGGACTCGGTGCCGGGCTGCGCACCGTAGGTGACCCCGTTGAAGGTCTCAGCAGCCTGCCCGAACTCGGCGCGCAGATCGGGCACCGGTACACCGGCATCACGGGCCAGTTCGGTCGCGGTACGTCCGGGCACCGCATCCAGCACCCCGGACTCCTCCAGCTGTCGGGCCACCGCACGTAACCGATGCCGGATGGCCAATGCCCAATCACCCTGTGCCGCATACGCTTCAGCTTCAGCGCGGTGCTGCTCGGCGCCAAGATCCCGGCCCGCGAACAGCGCGCCGGCGGACTGCCGGTCGGTGCGCATGGTCCGTCGGGCCACCCGGATCGCCACGATGAGCGCCGCGACCAGAACTGTCCCGAGCAACGCGGCGGTGATCCAGCCGCCGGGCAGCCAGGAGCCGTCGGTGAAGATCCGGTACAGCGCGCGGTCCAGCCAAGCCGTGAACTGATCGGTCAGTGACGGCCGCGGGTAGATGGGCTTGCTGAGCTCGCGCTGGGCGGCGTCGTGCGCGGCGTCGCCGTCGATGTCGAGTCCGGTCACGGTCAGGGCCGGCGGGTCAGCCAGAGGTGGTCGGTGGAATCGGCGGGGCCGCCGCCGGCGCCGGTGTGCAGGACCAGATCGAAGGCCTCCGCCCGGATCCTGCGGTCGGTGTACAGCAGCACCACCACCCCAGCCGTGAACGGCGCCGTCACGATCTGACCGATGGCCGCGCCCACCGACGCCAACGCCATCCCGGCCAGTGCCGTCCCGGCTGAATCACCCATCAGGATCAGTACCTGCGAGCCGATGCTGAACGGCATCCCCACCGCCGTGGAGATCAGTGCCGCCACCAGCATCGCCAGCACGCGGATGCCGAACACCCGCCAGAAGTCCCTGCGGACCAACGCAAATGAGCGCTCGATCGCGGCCACCACCGGCAGTCGTTCCAGCACGATCAGGGTCGGCGCGAAGCTGAGCTTGGTGAACAGGTAGACCAGCGCCACGACCGCTGCGAACACCAACGGCACGCCGAGGGCGAACGCGGCCCAGCCGTTGAGCACGAACGCGACCATCGTGATGACCCCGGCGACCGCCGCCACCACCAGCGCGGCGCCGAGGGTTTCCAGGGCCGCGTAGGCCAGCAGCGCGAGCAGGCGTCCGCGAACCCGTTGCCAGGCCTCGCCGATGGTGATGGCGGAGCCGAACACCGCGCGGCCGACGATGACCGTGAGCAGGCCGCTGAGCAGGATCGACGACAGCCAGATGGCCACCGCTCCGGCCATCGACCCGGCCACGGAGCCCATCAGCACGGTGATGTCCGGGTCGGGGCCGGTCAGATCCGGCGGTGCCAGAGCCCCACCGGTGGCCAGCGGGCCGAATTGCAGCAGCATGGCGAGCAACTGCGCGATGACCACCACGACGGTCGCCACGCCTAGCGTGGTCTTCGGGTTGGCCCGGATGTAGGCGAACGCACCGTTGAAGATCTCCGAGAGGTTCAGCGGGCGCAACGGGATGATGCCGGGTGCTGCGTACGGGTAGCGGTACCCGCCGGCGTCGGCACTCATGGCTCCATCCTGTCACTGGCGTAGCGTCACAGCCATGTCGGAATTGAAGGACAGGTTGCGTGCCGACCTGACGGCGGCGATGAAGGCTCAGGACAAGTTGCGCACCGCGACACTGCGCATGTTGTTGGCATCGGTCCAGGCCGAAGAGGTTTC
>DATEOS010000250.1:0-10990 GCA_035273815.1 Candidatus Limnocylindria bacterium | reverse complement strand
GAGATCTGGTTCTCGGTCGTCGTCAGCTCTTCCTGGAGCTGCAGGACATTCTGGTTCGCCTTCAGGTCGGGATAGTTCTCGACCAGGGCGAACAGCTGACGCAGGGCGCCGGTCAGGAAGTTTTCCGCTTGCGCCTGCTGGGCGGCGCCGGCGGGACCGGCCTGCGAGGCGGTGACGGCCGCGCCGCGAGCTTCAACGACTCGAGTCAGCGTCTCCTGCTCGAACTCCATGTAGCCCTTCACGGCGTTGACGAGGTTCGGGATCAGGTCATGCCGGCGCTTGAGCTGCACGCTGATCTGGTTCCACGCCTCGTCGACCATGTTCCGCAGGCGGACCAAGCCGTTGTAGGTGAGGATCAGGAACAGGACGACGACCGCGACGACGACGATCAGGATGATCCAGCCGAATTCCATGGCTCAGCGGTCTCCACGCTGCGGGGTGGGACGGACCCGAATGCTAGCAGGGCCGATGCGGTGCGGTGCGGTGGTGGGCGGTGAGGGACTCGAACCCCCGACCCCCTCGGTGTAAACGAGGTGCTCTAACCAGCTGAGCTAACCGCCCCGAGCGGCGAGGGTAGCACGCTGACCTGCGCTGTCTGGCGAGTGCGCCAGCTCAGCGGAACCGTGGCGATCGCGCCCCACCCCGCGACGATCGTGGCCCGATTCCGGCGCCCATCCGCTGTCAGCTCCCCCGCTTCGACGCTCAGGTCGCGGGGCAGGATGCCGAGCCGCCGGGGCCGTTCGTATGATGCATGGCCGCCGAGCAGCCGCCTGACCTCGCCGACCAGCAGCTCCTGGACGCTTGCGCCATCGAGGGCCGATCGAGATTGGATGCTGTCGCCATCGGGCCAGACCAGCACGCCGACCCCGTCGGCGCCAAGGTCCACGACGGCGGCCCGGGCAATCAGGTCCGACCGCTCCAGCTCCGCCTCGAGCGGACGCGGGCTGACCTTCTTGCCCGTCGCCAGTACCAGCAGGTCCTTGCGCACGCCGGTGATCCGCAGGTTTCCACCGGCATCCCAGGCGCCCAGGTCGCCGGTGCGCAGCCAACCGTCCGGCGTGAGCGTGGCGGCCGTCTGCTGCGGCAGCTCGTAATACCCCTGCATGACCTGCGGCCCGCGGGCCAGGATCTCCCCCGTCGTTGCCTCGATCCGCAGTTCCGTGCCCGCGACCGGCGGTCCCACCGTTCCGAGCCGCTGGCGACCAAGGCAGTTCACGGCCAGCAGTGGCGCAGCCTCGGTCATGCCGTAGCCCTCGATGATGGGCACCCCGGCGGCAGAGAGGAACTCCCCAACCTCGAACGGCAGCGCTGCGCCGCCACAGCACAGGAACCGCAGCCGTCCACCGGTGGCGGCGCGGAGATGCCGAAGCACGAGCAGATCGGCCACGAGCAGCCGGAGCCATGAGCGAGGGGGACGCGCCTGCCCGGCCTGCCCCCTGGCCGCGATGCCGGTCGCCAGGCTCCAGGTCGCCACGCGGCCGATCAGGCCCGGCCGTTCGACCGACCCGCCGCGCAGGCCCCTCACCAGGTGCGTGAGGAACAGCGGCACCACCACCATCGCCTGCGGTCGGACCTCCCGCATGTTGTCGGCCCAGCGGTCGATCCGCGACTCGGCGAAGGCCAGCGTCGCGCCGCTCCCGAGCACCAGGAGTGTGGCGAATCGTTCGAGGATGTGGCTGAGCGGCAGCGTCGAGAGCACCACGTCGCCGGGTCGAAGCGGCATGAGCTCACGTGCGGCCGCGAGGTTGTGGAGCATGTTGCCGTTGGTGAGGACCGCTCCGCGGGAGACGCCCTCCTCGTCGATGCTCTGCGCGATGGTTGCCACCCGGGACCGATCCAGCGCATCCACGCCCGCCTGCCAGGCCTCCGCCTGGGCGGCACTCACCGTGCCGACCGCGCGCTGGACGTCGGTGAGGGTTACCAGGTCGCGCCCCGTCTCCCCCGGCGTGCCCAGCACGATGGTGGGCGCGATGTCGCCGAAGCGCGAGACCTGGCGCTCGTCTTCCACGAACACGAGTCGAGGACGCAGGCCGCGCGCAATCTGCTCGATCCGGGCATCCGATTCGCCCGGGTAGATGGGACAGACGACCGCGCCCAGCGCCTGCGCCGCGAAATCAGCGACCACCCATTCCGGCCGCGAGCGGCTGATGATCACCACATGGTCGCCCGCGCCCACCCGACGCTGCTGCAACGCGAACGAGGTGGTCCGAATCCGGTTCCACAGCTCGGCGTAGGTCAGGCCGATCCATCGGCCCTGGTCCTTCCAGCGCAATGCCTCGGCGTCGGGCAGCCGGCGCACGGTGGCCTGCAACGCCCCGACCACGCTGCGGTGCCGATCGGCCTCCTGCGGGCTCAAAGTCCTGCCGACGCGGATGGCGAATGGATCGGCAGTCGCTGGTGGAGCCGGGACAGGCGTGAGCTCGTCACCCTTGGCGTCCGATGGGATGCCGAAGATCGACCGTCCGACACGGGTTCGCATCACCAGCTCGGTCAGCCCCACCGTGCCGGCCAGCGATACGGCCAGGATGACGGCGAGCTTGGCCCAGAGTCCCATGGACCACTGGACCACCACTGCCGACACCGCCACCGCCACCGGGTGGTGCAGCACGTAGAACGGCAGGATCGCCCGGTTGGCGCGCGGCAGCCAGGCGGGCTGCGAGCGGAACCGGCGGACGCCGATCCACAGGCACCCGGCGGTGAGCGCCGCACCGGCCGCCGTCCGAAGGGTGATGTAGCCCAGGCTGGGCACGTCCAGCACGGGCGCGGTCTCGAGCCGCATCAGGTTGCCGGCCTCGCCCGCCGGAACAAGGCCAATCGCCAGCGCGCCGCCCACGACGGCCAGGCCGCAGGCGACGAGGGCGACTCCGAGGCCGATGAGCCGAGGGCCATTGCGGACGACCGCGTTCAGCAGGCGCTGGTCGGCGACCAGGATCACGCCGACCAGAAAGAACCCGAACCACAGCGCGAAATCGGCCCAGTCGCGATAGCTCGGGGTCGGGATCCGCAGCAGCCACTGGCCAACGAGGATCGGCAAGAACAGGGTCAGCAGCATGGCCGGGGTGGGGAGCGATGCCAGCCACGACAGCAGTCGCGTGCCCACCGGGCGGCGCAGCACGCCGAGCAGTGGCAGGCACAGGATCGAGTAGGCCAGCAGGAAGGCGATGAACCACAGGTGCATGCCGTAATCGCCGAACCAGCGGGATGTCGGCTCAAACCGCATTCCGCCAAAGAACCAAACGATGGTGTTCAGCGGGTTCTCGCCGCCCCGCGCGATGGCGGCCGCCAGCCACCACTGCAGCGGGGTGAGGATCAGGATGCCGGCGATGAGCGGCAGCAGGAGGCGTCGCACGCGGGTCATGCCATAGCGCGTGAGCGATCGCTGCCCCAGGGACAGCCACGACGTGGCGCCGGTCAGCAGGAACATCAGCGGCATGCCGAACAGGAAGGCGAAGCCGGCCATCGCGCTGAGGAGGTAGCTGCGCTCGTCGTTCGAGACGACCCAGTTGATGATGAAGAACGGCTCGGCGGCGTGGTAGACGAAGACGGCGAACACCACGATGACCTTCAGCCAGTCGATCCAGACGAGGCGCTCACGGACATCGCCGCTCGCCTGGGGCGGCGGCATCATCGTCGCTGCAGATCGCGCTCGGAACGATTCCACGATGTCCTCGCGCCGGAGGGTATCAGCCTGAATCCCCCGTTCGCCGTCCCAGCCTGCGAGGAATTGGTACTAGAAACGCCACCCGGGGAGGGCGGCGTCATCGGCCTATTGGCTGGCGGAGTGTGGTGCCCAGGCCGGGACTTGAACCCGGATGAGTTTCCTCATACGCCCCTCAAACGTACGCGTATACCAATTCCGCCACCTGGGCATTCGAGCGGTCATCTGTTGTGAGGGTAGTGGTACCGAGGGAGGGACTTGAACCCACACGACCGTAATGGTCACTAGGTCCTGAACCTAGCGCGTCTGCCTATTCCGCCACCTCGGCGCGGGTCACCGCACGCATACCGTCCGGCGAGTCGGGCGATTCTAGCATGGGCCGATGGAGGGGCCCACCGGACCGATGAGTTGGCGCAGTGCGGTCGGTCATACCGGCGCGGGGTGAATGTCAAGGGCCTTTGACTCGCCATCCGGCGACTTCCGCTAGGCTGAGGAATCCGTGTCACGAGCCATGATCGAGGCCGAAGGCCTCCACAAGTACTTCGGCGAAACCAAGGCGCTGGTCGGCCTGGACCTGGACGTCCAGGAGGGCACAATCCTGGGCGTGCTGGGACCGAACGGCGCCGGCAAGACGACCGCGGTCCGCATCCTGACCACGCTCACGCACCCGACCAAGGGGTCAGCCACGGTGGCCGGCGTCGACGTGCTCAAGCACCCGGATCGGGTGCGGGCCAACATCGGTGTGGCGGGCCAATACGCGGCACTGGACGAGCTGTTGACCGGACGAGAGAACCTGGGCATGGTCGGTCGCCTGTACCGGCTGGACCGAGCCACCGTCCGCCAACGCGCCGATCAGCTGCTCGAGCGATTCGAGCTGACCGAGGCCGCGGACCGAACGGTCAAGACATACTCAGGCGGCATGCGGCGGCGCCTGGACCTGGGGGCCGCGCTGATCTCCCAGCCGCCGGTCGTGTTCCTCGATGAGCCGACCACCGGACTCGACCCGAAGGGCCGCCTCGGCATGTGGGACCTCATCGCCGGCCTGGCCAAGGGCGGGACGACCGTGCTAATGACGACGCAGTACCTCGAGGAGGCCGATCGGCTGGCTGACGACATCCTGGTGATCGACCACGGCAAGGCGATCGCGCGCGGTACCGCCGATGAGCTGAAGCGGCAAGTGGGCGGCGAGCGCCTGGAGGTGACGATCAGCGAGGCGTCCCACCTCGACGATGCGCGCCGCGTGCTGGAGGCCATGGGCGAGGGACCGGCGCACGTGAACCCCGACGACCGGAGGGCCAGCGTCGCCGTGACGTCCCACGAAGGCGTGCTGACCCGTGCCATCCGCGAGCTCGACGCCGCAGGCGTACACGTGGATGACATTGGCTTCCGGCGACCAACCCTGGACGAGGTCTTCCTGACGCTGACTGGCCGGCCGGCCGAGGAAACGCCCGTCGAGGAGGTGGGCCAGTGACCGGCATCGCCTGGTGGACCCACGACAGCTGGGAGATGGTCCGGCGCAACCTCGTCCATATCCGACGCACGCCGGAGCTGCTGCTGGACGTCACCCTCAGCCCGATCATGTTCGTGCTGCTGTTCAGCGTCGTCTTCGGCGGCGCCATTAATGTCGGAGCGGAAGGGGGCGAGACCAAGTCGTACACGAACTTCCTGCTACCGGGCATCTTCGTGCAGACCGTGGCGTTCGCGGGCATCTACACCAGCGTGCTGCTCGCCAACGACCTGCAGAAGGGCATGATCGACCGATTCCGATCGCTGCCGATGGCCCAGTCATCCGTGCTCACCGGCCGCACGTTGACGGACCTGCTGCGGGCGGCCCTGGCGGTGGCCATCATGTGGACCGTTGGCCTGGTGGTCGGATTCCGGCCGGAAGGCGGGCTCGCAGCCTGTCTGCTGGCCATCGGCATCATGCTGCTGTTCGGCTTCGCCCTGTCATGGGTCGGCGTGGCGGCGGGCGCCGCGGTCCGCGCCCCCGAGGCGCTGCAGGGAATCATCTTCGCCGTCGTCTTTCCGCTCACCTTCCTGAGCAGCGCCTTCGTCCCGGTCAACACGCTGCCGGAGTGGATTCAGCCGTTTGCGGAGAACCAGCCATTCAGCGTGGTTGTCAACGCCGTCCGCGATCTGACGCTGGGAACGAACCTGTACAACGACACGGTGCCGGCCATCCTCTGGTCGCTCGGCATCCTGCTGGTCGGCTTCCCGCTGGGAATCTGGCTCTACAACCGGCGCACGACCCAGTAGCGACGGCGAGAGGTTTAGGACCGAGGGGTCCGCTCGAGCCCGGACCCCGCGTCAGACCTGCGGCAGCAGACCGAGCAGGCTGAAGAGGACGAACAGGACCGCCAGCACGATCGTCAGGCGGAAGAGCGTACGCTCGATTCCGCGCCGGCTGCGATAGGCGGTCACCTCGCCGCCAAACGCGCCGCCCAACCCCGTCCCCCGCTGCTGCAGCAGGATGGACGCGATCAGTGCGATCGCCAGGATCATCTGGGCGACGGTGATGGGTGTCATGAGCGCGGGCAGTCTAGCAAATCAGCCCGTGAGCAGCGATCGGCCGGTCATGGCCGGACCCGGCGGCAGCTCCATCAGCCGGCAGACGGTGGGCGCCACATCGGCCAGGATCCCGTCGTCCAGGGATGCGCCGCGCCATCGCTCCCCCACCAGCACCAGCGGCACCGGCGACGTGGTGTGCTGCGTCTGCGGCGCGCCGCCGGCGTCGCGCATCTCCTCGATGTTGCCATGGTCGGCGGTGACGACCAGCGCACCGCCCGCGTCCAGCATGGCGCGGCTGACCACGTCCAGGCAGCCGTCGATCACCTCGGCCGCGACCACGCCTGCCTCCCACACGCCGGTATGGCCGACCATGTCCGGGTTCGCATAGTTGACGATGATGAAGTCGTAGTCGCCGGAGCCGATGGCGGCCACCAGCCGCTCGGTGATCTCCGGCGCGCTCATCTCGGGCGCCTGGTCGTAGGTCGGCACGTCGCGGCGGGACGGCACCAGGACGCGATCCTCCCCGGGCAGCTGGGCCTCGACACCGCCGTTGAAGAAGTAGGTGACGTGGGCGTACTTCTCGGTCTCCGCCAAGTGCAGCTGCCGCATCCCCAGGCGCGACAGGTAGGCGGCCAGCGAGTCGACCACGCCCGGAGGAAAGGCAACCGGCACCGGCAGCTCGGACGGCGCCTGGTACTCGGTCAGGGTGGTCACCAGCAGGTCCGCCGGTCGCTGGCCACGCTCGAAGGCGGCGAAGTCATCCAGCGCCAATGCCCGGGTCAGCTGCCGCGCCCGATCGGCCCGGAAGTTCATGTGGATGACGGCGTCGCCGTCGCGCATGCCGTCATACCCGTCGATGACCGTCGGCACGATGAATTCGTCGCCCTCGCTCCGCGCGTGCGCTGCGGTGACCGCTTCGGCGGCCGACGGCGAGATCGGTCCCGCGCCATGCACCATCGCCTCCCAGGCGCGCGCCGTCCGCTCCCAGCGCTGGTCGCGGTCCATGGCGTAGTAGCGGCCGGACACCGTGGCGACCGTGGCACGGTTGGCCAACCGTGCCTCCAGCGCCGGCACGAGCTGGGCCGCCGACCGCGGAGGCGTGTCGCGCCCGTCGGTAAAGGCGTGCAGCAGGACACGGTCGGCCGGCAATCCTCCCCGATGCGCCAGCTCGACCATGGCCTCGACGTGCTCGTCGACCGCGTGGATCCCGCCCGGACCGATGAGACCCAGCACGTGCAGCCGGCTCTCGTGGCGCCCGGCACGGTCAACCGCCTCGCCCAGGACCGCGTTCCCGAAGAAGCTGCCGTCCGCGATGGCCTGGCTGATGCGCGGCAGGTCCTGCAGGACCGGGAAGCCGGCGCCCAGGTTCAAGTGGCCGACCTCCGAGTTGCCCATCTGCCCCGGCGGCAGGCCAACCGCCGCGCCCGACGCCTGGAGCCGGCAGGTGGGCCACTGGGCCGTCAGCCGGTTCCACGCCGGCATCCGCGCCGCCAGCAGCGCGTTGCGGTCCGGATCCTCCCCGATCCCGAAGCCGTCGAGGACGCACAGGACGACCGGGCGCGGCCGTCCCTCGCTCACCCGCGCAGCTCCGCCGCGGCGCGCACGATGCCGGCGAAACGCTCCGCGTCCAGCGACGCGCCGCCGACCAGGGCGCCATCCAGGTCCGGCATGGCGAAGAATTCGGGCGCGTTCTCGGGGGTGCAGCTGCCGCCGTACAGGATGGGGACCTGGTGGGCGCCATCCGGATCGGCCTCGTGCAGGACGGCGCGGATCTGGGCGGCGACCTCCTGCGCATCGGCCCCTGTGGCCGCGTCCCCGGTACCGATCGCCCAGACCGGTTCGTAGGCGATCACCAGGCCGCTCCCCACCAGGCGGTCAAGCTGTGAGATGGCGGCGCGCAGCTGGCGGTCGATGACCGCCGCCGTCTCGCCGCTGCGTCGCTCCTCTGCCCGCTCACCGATGGCTGCGATCGGGACCAGCCCGTGGGCGACCGCGGAGGCGACCTTGGCCGCCACGGCGGCATCGGTCTCGTTGTCGTACTGGCGCCGTTCGGAGTGGCCCAGGATCACGTATTGCGCCAGGCCATCGAGCATCAGGGGTGACGTCTCGCCGGTGAACGCCCCGGACTCGGCGGCGTGCATGCTCTGGGCACCAATGCCGGTGCCGCCCGGCTCGGTCGTGCCATTCCCCAGGCCGGTGGCCACCGCCTCCAGGAACACCGTCGGCGGGCACAAGACCGTCCGCACCGGGAGGCCAACCGTCGCCTCCGCCACCGCTTTGGCGAGCAGGATCGCCTCCGAGCGGCTCACGGGGTGCATCTTCCAGTTGCCCGCCACCAGCGGCACGCGCTGCATCGCCACTCAGCCCGGCTCCCCCTGCAGGTCGGCAGCCAGCGCCACCAGCCGCCGCAGGCGGTGGTTCATCGCCGACCGGCTGAGGCCCAGCGCCGACGCGAGCGTGTCCAGGTCCGCGTCCGGCTGGTGCCGGCGTTGGGCGGCGGCCTCCCGCAGGCCATCGGGCAGCCGCTCCAGCTCCCCCGCCTGGTCGAGCTGCTGGATCGCCTGCAGCTGCCGGTCAGCCGCCCGGACCGTCCGGTCGACGTTCGCTTCCTCGGCATTCAGCAGGCGGTTGAGGCGGTTTCGCACGTCGCGCTGCACGCGCCCCGCCTCAAAGTCCAGCAGTGCGCGGTTCGCGCCGGTCAGGCGCAGCAGGGTTGCAACTTCCTCCTGACCCTTGACGTACACGACGGAACGGCCGCGACGGGCCAGGATGCCCGCTCGCACGCCAACCTCGCGCAGCCGAGCACGCAGCAGCCGGGCATGGCGCTTTTCCCGGAACACGAACTCGACGTGGCTGCCCGCCGGGCCAAGTGAGATCGATGCGTTCAGCAGAGCGCCACGCATGAACGCCCGCCGGTCACAGGCCTTGGCCATCTCCCAGCGCCAGTCTTCCACCGCCGAGCGGTCGAGCACAACCTGCAGGTGCCGGCGTCCGCCGGCCCGGTGCTGGGTCACGGCGCCGGTCGGCATCGGTCCCTCAGCCGGCACTCCGACGGCTGCCGCCAGCTGGACAGCCACCCGCGCGGTCGGATGTTCGAGCGTGCGAATGGCAGCCGATTCGCGCGATGCCGGACCGGTCTCGGCGAACAGCAGCCCGGCCAGCTCCGCTCGCCGGCAACAGCCGCGGGCGGGATGGATCCGGGCGAGCTCTCCCTTCAGCTCAGAGGCGACCAGCATGGACCGTCAGACGGCCGATGCGGTCGGGCGGCGAATCCGGCGGTGGCGCACGCGTTCCGAGCGCTCCTCCTGCTGGAGGCGCATCAGCGCCGCCGCGAGCTTGGCCGAGTCGTGCCGATGGGCGTTGGTCACGTCGACCAGGTCCTCCTCGATCACGGTCACCGGCAGCTCCTCCAGGTGCCGCTCATCCACCTCGACCGGCTCGCCCAGCCAGCCCTCCGGCCGGCGTGCCGTGCGGTTGCCGTTGAGCAGCGCGTAGTCGATCAGCCCGTCCCCGACATGGGCGAACAGCGCGTCAAGGTGCTCGGCCGCGGTGTAGGTCCCCGTCTCACCCGGCTGCGTGGCCACGTTGCAGACATAGACGCGCACGCCGGGCGCAGCCGCCACCGCATCGCGAATGTCGCTGATCAGCAGGTTCGGCATCACGCTCGAGTAGAGGCTGCCCGGACCCATGACGACCAGGTCCGCCTCCAGGATCCGCTCCAGCGCCTCCGGGTTGGCGCGCACGTCGTCTGGCTCGATGGTGACGTGCTGGATTGGCTCATCCGCGTGGCTGATGGCGACCTGGCCGTGCAGCATCCGCCCCGACTCCAGGACCGCCCCCAGGTTGAGTGGCACGCTGGTGGCGGGCAGCACCTGGCCGCGCACGGCGAGCACGCGGTTCGACTCGCGGACCGCCTCCTCGAAGTCGCCGGTCACCGCCGTCATGGCGGCGATGAACAGGTTGCCGAAGGCGTGGTCGTCGAGGCCAGATCCGGGCGGGAAGCGGTACTGCATCAGCTGGGTCATCAGCGGCTCCGCATCGGCCAGGGCGGCAATGCAGTTGCGGATGTCGCCCGGGGGGACGATCCCGAGCTGCTGCCGCAGCCGGCCGGACGAGCCCCCGTCGTCTGCGACGGCCACGATGGCGGTGATGTTGGCCGAGTAGCCCTTCAGGCCGCGCAGCAGCGTGGAGAGGCCGGTGCCCCCGCCGATCGCCACGATCCGTGGCCCACGCGTGAGGTACCGCTTGGTGTAGAGCACCTCCATCACCGAGTCGCCGCGCGCCACGAACGGCGCGAGCACGCTGCGCATGAGGCCCCACACGCCGATGCCGGTGACCAGGATGCCGAGCGCGGCGACCAGGATGGCGCGGATGGGGCGAGCCAATCCCGCCCCGGTGAGCAGGAAGATCACCGAGTCGGGCGGCAGGCCGCGATACCAGTCGACGATCAGGATCGCGGCGCCCAGCGCCATGACCGTAATGCCCACGAAGCTCAGCAGGAGCCAGCGCTTCAGGTGCATGCCGGGGTACATCCAGCGCGGCAGTCGCAGCCTCCTCATCGCTCCAGCTCCCGGTGGAAGACCGCCACCGACGTGCCCTGGTCAGGCTTACGCAGCCGGGTGGCCAGCTCTTCGGCCAGCGCTATGGAGCGGTGATGGCCGCCAGTGCAGCCCAGCGCGACGGTTAGCCGGGCCCGACCCTCCTCGCGGTAGGCGGGGACGGTCAGCTCCAGCAGCTCGGCGACCAGGTCAAGGAAGCGCTTGGCCGTCGGCTGCTTCATGACGAACTGGCGCACCGGCTCCTGCAGGCCGGAGAGCGGCTTGA
>DATEOS010000249.1:0-3379 GCA_035273815.1 Candidatus Limnocylindria bacterium | reverse complement strand
TTTGATCGCCCGCGAACCGCGAGGCGAGAACGGGTTCGGCTATGACCCGATCTTCGTGCCCGACGGTTCGACCCGCTCGGCCGCCGAGCTGTCGGCGGCGGAGAAGGACGCGGCCTCACACCGCGGCCGGGCGCTGGCGTTGTTGGTGCCCGCGCTGCGCAACCTTGCCTGACTCGTTTCCGCGCGGGGCCCGGGTGAGCGTCCGAAATTTTGCATAGCGCAACTAACGTGTAATGCTCGCGGCCGTGGTTGCAACCGAGCAGCGGCGGCCCCTGCGGAGGGTCATGTCGGCCCATCCCGGCGTTCTCATCGCCGTGCTGTGCGCTGCCGGCATCAGCGTCTCGCTGATGCAAACCTTGATGATCCCGCTCATCCCGGAACTGCCGAAGCTGCTCGATGCCAGTCCGTCCAATGCGTCCTGGGCGATCACCGTCACGCTGCTGACCGCCGCCGTGGCCACACCGGTCTTCGGCCGGCTCGGTGACCTGTACGGGCCCAAACCCATCCTGATCGTCTGCGCCTCGGTGCTGATCGCCGGATCGCTGGTGGCGGCGCTGAGCAGCAGCCTCATCCCGTTCGTCATCGGTCGCGGCCTGCAAGGTGTGGGCATCCCCATCATCCCGCTGGGCATCAGCGTGCTGCGGGCCTCGGTGCCGCCGGAGCGGGTCGGCAGCGCGATGGGGCTGATGAGTTCCTCACTCGGCGTGGGTGGCGCGCTGGGGTTGCCGCTGTCCGCCGCGATCGCCCAGCAGTTCAGTTGGCACGCGCTGTTCTGGTTCGCCGCCGGACTCGGCGTCGTGCTGCTGGTGCTGTTCGTGGCGCTGGTGCCCGCGGTCCCGGCCAGCTCAACCGACCGGCTCGACCCGTTGGGGGCGTTGCTGCTCGCCGCCGGGCTGATCACGCTGCTGCTCGGCATCACCAAGGGCCGGGACTGGGGCTGGACCTCGGCCACGACGGTGGCGATGTTCGGGGCATCGGTGGTGGTGTTCGCGGTCTTCGTGTTCTGGCAGCTGCGGTTCGACTCCCCGGTGGTGGACCTACGCACCACCGTGCGCCCGCCGGTCCTGCTCACCAACATCGCCTCGATCGGAGTGGGGTTCGCGATGTTCGCACTGACCCTGATCGCGCCCCAGGTGCTGGAGTTGCCCACCGACACCGGCTACGGCCTGGGCATGTCCATGCTCGAGGCGGGCCTGTGGATGGCGCCCGGCGGTCTGGCGATGATGGTGATGGCGCCCATCGCGGCGCGGGTGTCGGGTGCCCGCGGCCCGCGCTTCACGCTCTTCGTCGGCTGCGTCATCATCGCCGGCTCGTATCTGTCGGGGCTGTGGCTGCTCGGCAGTGGCCCGCAGGTCCTCGCGCTGAACGTGCTCATCAGCATCGGGGTGGGCTTCGCCTACGCGTCCATGCCCGCACTGATCAACGCCGCGGTCCCGCTGTCGGAGACCGCGGCCGCCAACGGTCTCAACGCGTTGGCGCGCTCCCTGGGGACCTCGATCTCCAGCGCGGTGCTCGGCGCGATCCTGGCGGCGATGACGATGACGGCCGGTGGGCACGAGGTACCGACCCTGGACGGGTTCCGGGTGGCGCTCATCGTCGCGGCGGCGGTCGCCGCGGTCTCGGCCGTGCTGACGCTGCTGATCCCGGCGGTCCGTCAGCCGAACGAGACGCAGTAGGTCACAGACCGAAGCGCTTCTTGACGTCCTGGGTCTGGAAGTGTTCGACGATGAGTCCCAGCACCGGAACCGTTCCGGAGATCAGGGTGCCGATTGCGCGCCCCAGTGGCCAGCGGACCTTCACCGCGAGGTTCGCGGTGGCGATCAGGTAGGCGAAGTAGACCCAGCCGTGCACGACGGCGATCCAGCTCAGCGAATCGGCGCCGAAGCCGTACTTGCGCACCATCTCGTAGCAGAGTGCGATCAGCCACAGGCCGGTCGCCCAGGCCAGCACCCGGTAGCTCGCCAGCGCCTTCTGAATGGATGCCAGCGGCACCAGCGGTGCATCGGTCTGCTGGCTCTCGGCTCCGGTCGGCGTCTCGGGCGTGCTCATCGGGTGGTCCTGTCTTCTGGGTTCTTATCGGGGTCGGATTGAGCCAAGCCGGCGAGGTAGGCGTTGTACTCGCGCAGCGTCGGGTCGTCGTCGTCGCCGCCGGCCGGGGCCGCGGCCTTCGGGCGGTCAGGGAGCAGGCCCTCGGGGATCGCGGTCAGCTTGCCGGACTCGTTCTGCTCGTATTCGGGCGGCGCCTCTTCGAGGCGGACGAACTTGAAGTAGGCGTACACGCAGAACGCGGCGAACATCGGCCACTGCAGGGCGTAGCCGAGGTTCAGGAAGGTGCCCGCGGTCGACTCGTAGCGGGTCCACTGCCACCACGCCAGCAGCAGGCAGCCGCCGGCGGCGACGGCGGCCAGCGCGAACAGCGCTGGTCTCCTACGGCGTGTAGTGGACATGGGTCAACTTTACCGTCTGCCTCGATCAGGCCTTTGGGCCGATGAACTCATCGAGGCGAGCGGTCGCCGCTTTTCGGTATATCGGCGGGCAGGAGCGCAGCGACCGGGGGATCAGCTCAGCGATCATGTAGCGACTGTTCTGGGTCCATGGGATGCCGAGCGTGTCCAGGCCCGCGCAGAACAGGTTGCGGATATCGGTGGAGTGGTTGGTGAAGTGATAGCGGACGCTGGCGACCCCGCGATCGTTGGCGACCACGCGGCAGCCGTCACTGTGGATGAGGCCGCGGACGAAGTCCTCGGTGGCGGCGTCGACGTGGGCCTGCTGCCACGGTTCCAGGACGATGGGGCGGAGATGCTTGGGGCCGGGCCCGTGTTGCGGGAAGAGACACGGCCAGTGTTTGGAGAAAAGGGACACGTCCACGCAGCCAGTCTTGCGAGGGAACACTGTCGCGCTCTGGCCGAGCATGATCTTGTCGATGGCGGCACAGCAGCTCGCGATGATCCCCGGGTATTTCTTGTCGAGCGTGACCCGGAGCCGCCACGCAGAGCGCGCGCGGCTGATGTAGCCGTCGCCGAGATACATGCCAAGCAGATAGCTGTACGCGTCCGACGGCAGCAGGCTGTAGTCGTGCTTGCTGCAGCTGTCGCGGGGTGTGATCGCGCTGGGGTTGTGCCGCCACTGGCACACGGTGCGCCGGGGGATGTCCGTTCGCCGTGCGATTTCACAGTCGTTCAGCCCACTCTCGATGAGCTGCCGTACGGTTTCGAACTCCTCGACCGAGCGCATCGGGCCTCCCGCTGATTGCGGTCGACGCTAGTTGCTCCCACCGACAACCAAATGCGCGCGGTGAGACGGTAGTCTGAGGCGCGCTTGCGGGCGTGATGGAACGGCAGACATGCCGGCTTTAGGTGCCGGTGCTCGAGAGAGCGTG
>DATEOS010000248.1:0-2457 GCA_035273815.1 Candidatus Limnocylindria bacterium | reverse complement strand
GCCACGGCGATGCGACGCAGGGTGGCGATCGAGGGGCTGGCAATGTCGCGCTCGACCTGCGACAGGAAGCTCTCGGTGACGCCCGCTTCCTGGGCAACCGCCTTCAGCGTCAGGCCGCGACGGCGCCGGGCGTCGCGCAGGCTACGGCCGATCAGGATGTCTTCGGCGGCCATGTCCCGATTCTAAGCGGCCCGCGAGCGCCCATTGACCCCAGCCGCGCCCGGCACGTAGCATCGGACGGACTTAAGCACCACTTCAGCGAGGGCAGAGTGGCGGACCCACCGGGCGCAGTCGGCTGGTGGCTGCGAGAGGCGCTGGCCACGGAACCGGCTTCGTCCGAGGCGCCCTCTGCGGAGAATCTGGGGCCGTTCGACGTCGCCATCGTCGGAGGCGGCTACACGGGCCTCTGGACGGCATGGTGGCTGACGGAGCGCCTGCCCGGTGCGAGGATCGCGATCATCGAGCAGGGCATCTGCGGCGGCGGACCCAGCGGCCGCAACGGCGGCTTCGTCCACGGCTGGTGGGACCAACTCCCCTATCTGCTCGAGCGTTTCGGCCCGGACGATGCGCTCCGCCTGGCCCACCTGGTGGATGCCGCGGTCGGCACCATCGGCGAGTGGTGTGAGGCCAACGATGTCGATGCCTGGTACCGGCACGGAGGCTACCTGCGCGTCAGCGCGTCGGCTGCCCAGGATGGTGAATGGCGATCGGCGGTCGAGGCGTGCGCCGGATTGGGCGTGGCGGACCAGTACGTCGAGCTGTCTGCCGCCGAGATCCAGGCACGCTGCGCCTCGCCGGCGATGCGCGGCGGGGCGCTGATGCGGAACGCGGCCACGGTGCAGCCCGCTCGTCTGGCGCGAGGGCTGCGTCTCGCCCTGGGGGCCCGCGGCGTGACGATCCTGGAAGGGACCCGCGTGACGCGCCTCCGTCCGGGTTCGCCGGTGCAGCTCGAAACGGAACGCGGGCCCATCGGTGCCGAACAGGTGGTGCTGGCGCTCAACGCGTGGGCGGCGGGTTGGCGCGACTTTGCCACCACGTTGCTGGCCTGGGGCAGCCACATCGTCCTCACCGAGCCCATCCCGGGACGGCTCGCCGAGCTGGGATGGACGGGGGGTGAGGCCATCGCCGATGCCCGCTTCACCGTGCACTACTTCCGCACCACGCCCGACGGGCGGCTGGCCTTCGGCGCGGGCGTGGGCGCTGCTGGCTACGGTGGGCGCGTGGACCGTCGGTACGACTCCGACCCACGAGCCGAGGAGCGGGCCTGCGCCTCGCTGCGCCGCTTCTTCCCCATCCTGGCGGACGTCCGCATCGATGACGCCTGGGGCGGGCCCATCGACATCAGCCCGGATCGGCTGCCGATGATCGGGTCGCGTCACGGCGGGCGCGTCCACTTCGCCCATGGCTTCTCTGGCAACGGCGTGGCGCCGGCCGTTTTCGCCGGTCGCGTCCTGGCCGGTCTCATCGACGAGCCGCAGGGGGAGCTCGCCCGGCTGCCGATCGTGGACCGTCGCCTGCGCCACTTTCCGCCCGAGCCTGTGCGCTTTGCCGGGGTGCGGGTGGTGCGCGAGGCGCTGATCCGGCGCGACGAGGCGGAGGATGCCGGGCGCCGCCCACCGGCCATGGTGCGGTTCTTCGCCAGCCTGCCGCGACTGCTCGGCTATCGGTTCGGCGCCGGCAAGCCGCCGTCGAGCCAGCCCATCGGCCAAGTCGCAAATGATTGACCCGTGGAGTACCACGGGCCTACCATCCCGCCTGCAGTATTGCTTCAGGCGGGGGCCTTCCAGGACAGGAGCATGGAGGTTCGACCCGAGCATGAGCACCCAGTTGCGAACGATGCGCCGCGGACTGGCCACGCTGGCTGGCCTGGCGTTGGTCCTTGCCGCCTGCGGCGGCGGATCGCCCACCACCAGTGCCGGTGGGTCGGGCGAAGCAAGCCAGAGCCAATCAGCCGTGCCCGAGCCCAATGAGCTCACTGTCCTCGAATGGGCCGGTTACGAGGCACCCGATTTCTGGACCGATTTCGCAAGCGCCAACCCCGATACCGACGTCCAGTTCGAGTTCGGCATCAACGACGCGGACATCCTCAGCCTCATGGAGGCTGGGAGCCAGGCCGATGTCTTCCATTTCTACACCGGCTGGCAGCAGTTCTACGTGGACGAAGGGCTCGTGCAGCCGATCGACACCAGCAAGCTGACCAACTGGGACGAGGTGCCGGACAGCTTCAAGGAGATGGGCCAGATCGACGGTGTCCAGTACTACGTGCCGTGGGACTGGGGCTTCACCTCGATCCTGTACAACACCGAGAAGGTCGACGAGGTCACCAGCTGGGACGCCCTGTTCAATCCGGCCTACGACCAGCACATTTCCATGTGGGACGACGGGCCGGCCGCGGTCACGGTGTCGAGCTACATCAACGGCTGGGATGAGACGGCCATCACGGACGAGCAGCTCGCG
>DATEOS010000247.1:0-4776 GCA_035273815.1 Candidatus Limnocylindria bacterium | reverse complement strand
GTGCGCTCGATCCTGGTGCCGGTGCGTGGCGGGCCGCACGCCGAGCTGGCCATGCGCCTGGCCCGCGACCTGGGCAAACGCTTCGGGGCGCAGGTGGCAGTGCTGCACATCGTGCCGAAGGGGACCGGCGAGCGCGCGCTGCAGCGCGAACAGGAGGCGCTCGACCGCTTCGTGCGCGAGCACGGCGGCACCCGGCGGGTGCGCGGCGTCCTGCGCGAGGCGACATCTGTCCGCACCGCCATCATCCGCGAGTCGGCGAGTCACGACCTGGTGGTGATGGGCGCATCGGCCCAGCCCTCGAATGCGGCGCCGGACGGGCGCTTCCTGTTCGGCACCGTGGCGGATACCGTGGCCTCCAAGGCCAAGCCCACCGTAATCGTGGTCAAGACCAAGCAGGCCCTGGGCCTGGCCACCTTCGACGAGCTGCGCGCGGCGGAGGGCACCCTGGCCGCGGCCGACGCCTATGTCGAGCACAGCCACTCGCTGCCGACCGTGGTGGACCGCTGGTTCGCCGAAAACACCTTCCACGCCTCCGAATTCCGGGAGATCGCACGCCTCGTCGAGCTGAAGGAGAAGCAGGGCCTCACCGTGAGCGTCGGACTGCCGGCACTGAACGAGGAGAAGACGATTGGCCTCGTCATCAAGCGGGTCCGCACCGCGCTGATGGAGCGCCTGCCGCTGATCGACCAGCTGGTGGTGATCGACTCGGCTTCGTCGGACCGCACCGCCGCCATCGCCAGCGAGCTGGGGGTGCCGGTCTTCCAGCACACCGACATCCTGCCGGAGGTCGGCAGCCACATCGGCAAGGGCGAGGCACTGTGGAAGAGCCTGCACGTGCTTGACGGCGACATCGTGACCTGGATCGATACCGACATCAGCAACATCCAGCCGCGCTTCGTCTACGGCCTGCTGGGCCCGCTGCTGCGCGAGTCGCGGATCCAGTACGTCAAGGGCTTCTACCAGCGGCCCATCCGCGAGGGGGACAAGCTGCTCTCCGAGGGAGGCGGCCGGGTGACCGAGCTCATGGCGCGGCCGCTGATCAACCTCTTCTTCCCGGAGCTGTCCGGCATCATCCAGCCGCTGGCGGGCGAGTACGCCGGACGCCGCGCACTCCTCGAGTCGCTTCCGTTCTACACCGGCTACAGCGTCGAGATCGGGCTGCTGATCGACATCCTGGAGGCGCAGGGCATCTCCGCCATCGGGCAGGTGGACCTGGAGCGGCGGATCCACCGCAACCAGCCGCTGGGCAACCTGTCGCAGATGTCATACGTGATCCTGCAGGGCGCCATCCGCAAGCTGGAGGAGCGCCACCGGATCGAGCTGCTGACCGAGGTCGGGCGCGGCATGAAGCTGATCGTCCAGGAGAGGGACCGATTCAACCTGGAGGTGCGCGAGATCGGCGACGAGCTGCGGCCGCCAATCAAGACCATCCCCGCCTACCAGGAGCGGCGCAAGGCGCTCAAGGCGAAGTGAGCGACCGCCCGCTGCGGGTCGTGGTCGCACCGGACTCATTCGGTGGCGCCCTCGCTTCCCCGGGGGTGGCCGATGCGATCGCGGCCGGTTGGACCCGAGCACGGCCGTCCGACATTCTCGATCTGGCGCCCATGGCCGATGGCGGCGAGGGAACGCTGGAGGCGCTGAGCGTGGCGCTGGGCGACCGGGCGGAGCGGCGCAGCGTCCCCACTGTCGATGCGCTGGGGCGGCCGGTCTCCGCCGACTGGCTGCTGATCGACGACGGCGAGGCGGCGTTCGTGGAGATGGCCACCGCCAGCGGGCTGGCTCGTCTGGCCGTGGAGGAGCGGACACCGGCCAACGCACGCGTCGCCTCCAGCCGGGGGACGGGCGACCTGCTGCGCGCTGCCCTCGATGCCGGGGCACGCTCGATCGCGCTGGGCCTGGGCGGCAGCGCCACCACCGACGGTGGCAGCGGCATGCTGGTTGCGCTGGGGGCGCGGCTGCTGGACGAGTCCGGCGAGGAGCTACCGCCTGGCGGCGCGGCGCTGGCTCGCCTCGCGCGGATCGAGGTTGGTGGCCTGGACCACCGGTTGGGCGAGGTCGCCATGATGGTCGCCAGCGACGTGACCAACACCCTGTGCGGCCCGGCCGGCGCGGCCGCCACCTACGGCCCGCAGAAGGGCTGCGACGAATGGGCGGTCCAGGAGCTGGATCGGGCGCTGCTGCACTGGGGCCAGGCCGTCGAGCAGGCGAGCGGACGCTCTGTTGCCGACCAGCCGGGAGCCGGAGCGGCCGGCGGAACAACCTCCGCCCTCCTCGGCTTCACGAACGCGGTCATCCGGCCCGGCGTGGAGGTGGTGGCCGAAGCCGTGGGGCTGACCGAGCTGCTGGCCGCCGCCGACCTGGTCATCACCGGTGAGGGCCAGGCCGATGAGCAGACGCTCTCCGGCAAGGCGGCGATGGGGGTGGCGGCGCTCGCGCGCGGCAACGCCACGCCGGTCATCCTGCTGTGCGGTGGGCTGGGGCCGGGAGCCGCGGCGCTGGACGCGTCTGGCGCGTTCGCGGTCGTTCAACCGATCGCCGACCGGCCGATGCGCCTGGCTGCATCGATGCGGGACACCGAGCGGCTGCTGGCCAACGCCGCCGAGCGAGTGGCGCACACCGTGCAGGTGGGGCTGCTCCTGGCCGAGCCGGACGCCTGAGCGGTGGTCGCGGCGAAACCGAAGGCAAGGCCCAAGCGCAAGCGGCGCGGTCCGAGCCCCCAGAAGCTGGCCGCGGATCGACGCAAGCGGCGGGCGCTGGCGGAGGTGGCGCTCGAGCGCCTGGGAGACCGTTATGACCATCCGCAGTGGGCCGGACCGCGGCTCGATGCGGTGAGCGAGCTGGTGCTCACCATCCTGTCGCAGAACACTGCCGACGTGAACTCGTTCCGAGCGTTCTCCGCGCTGCGCGCGCGCTATTCCAACTGGGACGAGGTGCTCCGCGCGCCACGCGACGAGCTGGAGGACGTGATCCGGCCGGGCGGCCTGGCGCCCACCAAGTCGGGGCGGATCCAGCAGGTGCTGGCCGAGGTGCATGACGCGACCGGCGGCAGCTGGGAGCTCTCGTTCCTCGGCACGCGACCCCTCGAAGAGGCGCGCGACTGGCTGGTGTCGCTGCCCGGCATCGGCCGCAAGACGGCCTCGATCATCCTGCTCTTCGGCTTCGGGCGTCCCGCCGTGCCGGTCGATACCCACGTCCACCGCGTCGCGACCAGGATGGGTATGCTGCCTCCGCGCACCCCGTTGGATCGAGCCCACGATCTGCTGGAGGAGGTGCTGCACCCCGAGGAGATGTACCCATTCCACGTCGAGCTGATTCGCCATGGGCGCGATACGTGTCGGGCCCCGCGTCCCATCTGCGGGCTCTGTCCCCTGACCGATGTCTGCGCCTACTTCGTCCTGGCTTCGCGCGGCAAGGCGCCGATGGCGCCCATCCCGCGCACGCGTCCCGACGACGAGGGACCGGCCCGCTACCACGACCAGCTGATCCACGGCTGGATGCCGCCCGAGCAACCGCAGGCGCGCGAGTCGCGGTGAGGCGCATTGCATGACGAGCCCCACGACGTCTCCGTCGGGTGCGGCCGCGTCATCGGGACCACCGCGCTGGCCCATCGTCGCTGGCGTGGCAGGGCTCGGCGTGATCGCGGCGGTGCTGGCGGTCGTGCTGCTGCGACCTTCCGATCCGACCGCCGAGGCTTCGACGACGCCGTCCCCGACGTTGGCAGCCAGCCCCACGGCGGCCCTCAACCAGGACCTGTTGGGCGATCGGCTCACCGTCCTGCTGCTGGGCCTGGACAGCAGCGAGGCCCGGCGGGCACATAACAAGGGCGTCAACAGCGACTCGATCATGCTGGCCAGCATCAACGCGGACCAGTCTGAGGTCACGCTGATCAGCATCCCGCGCGATATGGCCAACGTGCCGTTGCCGGACGGAACGACGTGGGGGGGCAAGCTGAACGGCGTCTATGCCGCGCAGGGCGTGGACGGCATGCGCGGCGCCATCAGCGAGCTGCTGCAGGTGCCGATCGACGCCTACGTGACCATCGACATGGGCGACCTGTCCGCCATGGTCGACGCGGTCGGCGGCGTGGAGGTGAATCCGCATGCGCCGCTGGTCGACAAGCACCTTGACCTGGACATGGCGAAGGGGCGGCAGCAAATCGACGGCGAGACTGCGAACGGCTATGTGCGCACGCGGTTCGATACCGACTATGCGCGCGCCGCCCGCCAGCAGGAGGTGCTGCTCCAAATCGTGGACAAGCTGGTGGATCCGGAGTCCGATATCGACATCCCGCAGCTGCTCGGCGCCCTGCACTCGTTCGACACCGATCTGTCGCTGTCCGACATGGCGACCTTCGTGGAGCTCGCCCGACGGGCACAGGCCGCCGAGATCACGGGCCAGGTGCTCAACCCCGATGACGGCTTCATCCTCGACGAAGGGGACTTCGGCGATGGACGCGGCTACATCCTGATCCCGGACATCGAGAAGATGCGGCGATTCGCCCACCGCCATCTGGCCGACTGATGGTCACGCTGGTGACCGGCAGAGGGCGCTGGTAGAATCCGGCCTCCCCCAGCCGCCGCCGGGCGGCGTTTCGGGCCGAAGTAGCTCAGGGGTAGAGCAACGGTTTCGTAAACCGTCGGTCGTGGGTTCGAATCCCACCTTCGGCTCCATCATTCTGAACACGAAAACACAGCCTGGTATTGGACATCCGTTCGGGTCACGCTGCCGCTGAGCGCAGGGGCCGTTGAGACTGTCGGGCTTGCCGCTTACTGGCGG
>DATEOS010000246.1:0-2759 GCA_035273815.1 Candidatus Limnocylindria bacterium | reverse complement strand
GGATCGAGCGCCGACGCCAGCAGCGCCTCCTTCTGCGCCTGGGCGCCGGTCGAGTCCTGCCACGCCTGCCAGCCGGCATCGGTCAGCTCCACCTTCAGTGCGCGTCGATCGTCGGGATCCGGGAGACGGCGGACGAGGCCTGCCGTTTCCAATCGGTCCAGGCGGTTGGTCATGGCGCCCGACGACAGGCCCATCTCCTCGGCCAGCTTGCCCGGGGAGCGGCGGTAGGGCGGGCCGGAACGGCGCAGTGCACCGAGAAGCCACCACTCGCCGCGATCCAGGTTGAACTCGGCGAGGGTCTCGTTCATGGTCCGATCCAGCATCTTGGTCAGCTTCTGGATGCGCTCGACGATTCCCTCGGTGTCGAGGTCGAGCTCCGGAAGCTCGTGCTTCCAGACCTCCAGCATGCGATCGACGGCATCCAGCTGCGCGGGGGCTGTGGCCACGGCAGTGGCCGTCGTCTTCTTGGTCATGCGTAGATTCTCCACGTCAAATGTCTTGACGTCAAGAGAAATCGCTGCTAGACTGCGGGCAGATCGTTTGAGATGAAGATTCTTGCGGTCGAGATGAAGGAAGGAGAGGAGGCAACGATGTTCCAGTTCCTTGATCCACTGGCTCTGCGCCTCCAGGGTGAGGCACGGCGCGCCGAGCTCCGCGCCAGCATGCACGCGGCCCGTAGCAGCACGGTTCGCCGTCGTTTCGGCGGCTGGCTGGTGAGCCTCGGCGAGCGACTCGCCCAGGAAGACGCAACCCTGCAGCCCGCGGCCGACTGGGGCTAGGGCTTACAGCGCACGCGCGACCGAAGATTGGGTCGGCCGCGCGAGGTCCGTCCACCGCCCGAGCAGCGGTAAGGCCTGGACCAACGACGAGCGTCCGGTGTGGCACCACATCGGGCGTTCGTCTGTGTCGGGCTGCCGCCGGACTGCGAGCGATGGCCGCCGGTAGACTCCGGGCGTGGCCAGCCGCTACGACGCGATCGTCATCGGCCTGGGCGGCATGGGCAGCGCCGCCGCCTTCCACCTGGCACGCCGGGGACGTCGGGTGCTGGGCCTGGAGCAGTACCAGATGCTGCACGAGCGCGGCTCGTCGCATGGCCTGACGCGCATCATCCGCCTGGCCTACCACGAGCATCCGTCCTACGTGCCGCTGCTGCGCCGTAGCTACGAGCTCTGGCACGAGCTGGAGACCATGGTCGGCGAGGAGCTGCTGATCACCACCGGCAGCATCGAAGGCGGTCCCGAGGACGGGCCGACCTTCCGCGGCTCGCTGGCAGCCGCCCAGAAGCACGACCTGCCGCACGAGGTGCTGGATCCGGCTGCGCTGCGGCGCCGCTTCCCAGGCTATCGCGCCTTCGACGCCACCACGCGCGTCGTCTTCCAGCCGGAGGGCGGCTACCTGCTGGCCGAGCGCAGCCTGCTGGCGCACCTCAACCAGGCCATCGCTTACGGCGCCGAGCTGCATTTCGAGGAGCCGTTGCGCGAGTGGGAGGCCACCGCCGGCGGTGGTGTCGTGATCCGTACCGACCGCGCGACCTACGAAGCGGACCGGCTTGTCCTGTGCGTGGGGGCATGGGCGGGCAAGGTGGTCCCGCGGCTGGCGCCGCTGGCGCGTCCGGAGCGGCAGGTGCTGGCCTGGTTCCAGCCCAGCGTCCCGGAGCTGTTCAGCCCGGACCGTTTCCCCGTCTTCCTGCTCGATACCGAGGAGGGCAGCCACTACGGCTTCCCGGCTTACGACACACACGGGTTCAAGGTCGGGCGCTACCACCACCTGCGCGAACCAATGGATCCGGACGATCCCGACCGCTCCACCCGACCGGACGACGAGGCGATCCTGCGCGACTTCGTGGTGCGGCACTTCCCGGACGCCGCCGGGCCGACCGTCATGCTCAGGGCCTGCATCTTCACCAACTCGCCCGATGAGCACTTCGTGATCGATCTGCTGCCCGGTGCGCCGCAGGTCAGCGTCGCGGCCGGGTTCAGCGGCCACGGCTACAAGTTCTGCAGCCTGGTGGGTGAGGTGATGGCGGACCTCGCCATTGACGGGAGGACGCGCCACGACATCGGCCTGTTCAGCCTGGACCGATTCGCCGGCTGATCTTCCACGCCGAAACCGGCCACCGGAAGTACGCCCCGAGTACTGCACCGCACCGCACCTGGTCGGAGAGGTGCGATCGCGCACTGGCGTGTCTTGCCCCGGAGGTACTAGATCCCCATAGGCAGGTCGGCCCATGCCGGTCATCCTCCCGGCGAACTCATTTCGTTATTGGATGCCGACTGAATGTTCCGCCCCGACCGACTCGAGCGCCCCAACTCCCGGCGAGCCCTGATGGTCGCCGGCGTCGTCACCGTCGCCTTCTCGTTGATCGTTTCCATTGCCCCGGCCATGGCGGCCAAGGGCGGCAGCAGCAACGGCAGCAATGGGAATGGCAACGCGGGCGTCGCCAAGATCCACGACGCGACCACTGACCTCGAGGCCGGCGAGCAGGCGAACGAGCCCTGGGTCTGCGCCTTCTGGGTCGGCTTCTACGCATCCAATCCGACGGAGGCTGGCACCTGGCAAGTCCTGAGCTGGCCGCCCACCGGCGACGGCACAGTCATTGCCTCGGGCACCTACGACACTACCGGCGATGGCGTGGACGCCACCGGTGAGGTTGCGCTGGCGGACGGCCACTACCGCCTGGAGTGGCAGACAACCGGTGACCACAACGCGAAGCACAAGACCCTCTGGGTCGCCTGCGGGGCCACGGATTCCAACCCGGG
>DATEOS010000245.1:0-21112 GCA_035273815.1 Candidatus Limnocylindria bacterium | reverse complement strand
CCAGGTAGTCGGTCACCGCCCGCGAGCCTGGCGCCAGCGAGGTCTTGACCCAGGCCGGGGTCCGCAGGCCGCGCGTCACCGCGTTCCGGGCCAGCAGCCCCGCGGCGACCATCACGCTGGGGTTGCTGGTGTTGGTGCAGGACGTGATGGCGGCGATCACCACCGAGCCGGAGCGCAGCTTGACCTGCTCCTGGCCAAGGTCCACCTCCACCGCGCGGTAATGGGTGTCGCCGTGGTTGGTGTGCGGTGCCGGAGCGGGCGGCGCCGGCTGGCCCGGCTCCGGCCCGGAATCGGCCTCGTTGCGCTGCGTGTACGAGGGTGGGTCGCTGGCCGGGAATGACTCCTCGGAGGCCTCGTCGACCACCGTCTCGGCCGCGGCCGCCGGCTCCGTGTGGTCGTGTGTCGAACCGTCGTCGTGGGTGTGCAGGCCGGCGGCGAAGGTGCCACGGAAGTTCTCCACCAGGTCTGACAGCGCCACCCGATCCTGCGGGCGTCGCGGTCCGGCCACGGACGGCACCACGCTGCCCAGGTCCAGGCTGAGCGATTCGTTGAAGCGCGGCTCCGGGGACGCATCGGTCCTGAACAGGCCCTGCTCCTTGGCGTACGCTTCGACGCGCGCCACCGTGTCCGCCGGGCGCCCGGTCATCCGCAGGTAGCGGAGCGTCTCGTCGTCGATGGGGAACAGGGTGGCGGTGGCGCCGAACTCCGGCGACATGTTGCTGATCGTTGCCCGGTCCGCCAGGCCCAGGCGTGACAGTCCCGGGCCGTGGAACTCGACGAACTTGCCCACCACGCCATGCGCGCGGAGCATCTCCGTCACGGTCAGCACGAGGTCGGTGGCGGTGCAGCCGGCGGGCAACTCGCCGTCGAGCCAAAAGCCCACCACGATCGGCATCGGCTGGTAAAGCGGCTGGCCCAGCAGCGCCGCCTCGGCCTCGATGCCGCCCACGCCCCAGCCCACCACGCCCAGGCCGTTGATCATGGTCGTGTGCGAGTCGGTCCCGACCAGCGTATCCGGGAAGGCCACCAGCTCGCCGTCCGGGCCGGGTCTGGCGCTGACCACGTCGGCCAGGAACTCCAGGTTGACCTGGTGGACGATGCCGGTGCCCGGCGGCACGACCCGGAAGTTGTCAAAGGCCTGCTGCGCCCAGCGCAGCAGGGCATAGCGCTCGCCGTTGCGCTCGTACTCGCGCTCGACGTTGATCAGGAACGCGGCCTCGCTGCCGTACTGGTCGACCTGCACGCTGTGGTCGATCACCAGGTCGGCGGGCACCAGCGGGTTGATCCGCGACGGGTCGCCACCCATCTCCGCCACGGCATCGCGCATGGCCGCCAAGTCCACCACGCAGGGGACACCGGTGAAGTCCTGCAGGATGACCCGGCCCGGCATGAACGGGAGCTCGACCTCCCCCGAGGCCGATGGGTCCCAGGACGCGAGGGCGCGGATGTCATCGGCCGATACAGGCCCGTTTTCGCCGGCGGCGTGGCGCAACGCGTTCTCGAGCAGGACCTTCACGGTGTATGGCAGGGTCGCCAGGTCGGTCGCGCCCGCGGCGTCCAGCCGGTGATAAGCATAGGAACGATCACCCACGCGCAGCATGGCGCGCGACGACTGACGGTCGATGGGGGGACGGCTGGCCACGGGAGCGCCTCCTTCGTCTCGTCCGCGCGAGGCGCGGTGTCGTTTCGAATCGGCGCCGGACGGGTGCGCCCGTCCCGGGTCGAGAGCTGTCGACGAAGAGTATACGCTCCGCACTGTCGACCCCATAGGAGCGAAGTCGTGGAGATCGGTGACCTCCTGCCACTGCTCGTGCCGCTGGTCCTGCTGCAGGTCGGCCTGCTGGTCTGGGCGCTCATCGACCTGACGCGGCCGGAGCGCCGCGTCCGCGGCGACAGCAAGGCGGTCTGGGCGTTGATCATCGTCTTCATCAGCTTCTTCGGGCCGCTCCTCTACTTCATCGTCGGCCGCGAGGACTAGAGCCCATGTCCCAGGGCGCGCCCGCGATCGAATGCCGTGGCCTCATGAAGCGCTATGGCTCGGTCGTCGCGCTGGACGGTCTTGACCTGGACGTCCCGGCCGGCAGCGTGTTCGGCTTCCTGGGTCCGAACGGCGCCGGCAAGACGACGACGCTGCGCATCCTGGCCTCGCTGGGCCGCCCCGATGCCGGCTCGGGACTCGTCGCGGGCCTCGCGGTGGGCGACGGCGCGGTGAACCGGGCGGGCCTGATCGGCTACCTGGACCAGGACCCGCGCTTCTACAGCTGGATGACCGCGCGGGACCTGCTGGCCCTGGTCGGGAAGCTGCACGGCATGGGTGGCGCCGCTCTTCGCGAACGCATCGATGCCACGCTGACCACGGTTGGGTTGGCCGATGCCGACCGGCGCAGCATCGGTGGATTCTCCGGCGGCATGCGGCAGCGGCTGGGGTTGGCGCAGGCGATCCTGAATCGCCCGCCGGTTTTGCTGCTGGATGAGCCGGTCAGCTCCCTCGACCCGCAGGGCCGCCACGACATGCTGGAGACGATCCGCGGCCTGGGCGGCGAGGCGACCCTGCTCTTCTCGACCCACATCCTCAACGACGTGGAGCGCGTCTGCGATCGGGTGGCGATCATCGACCACGGCAAGGTCGTCACCGCCAGCCCCATGGACGAGCTGCTGGCCCGTTACGCCACGCCGACCTACGTGGTCGAGACCGCGCCGGCGGACGACGCCACGCTGGCCTCGCTGACCACTGTCCTGCGCGCGGTACCCGGCATCACGGCCGTTGAGCCCGTGCACGGCACGCTGCGGGTCACCGTGGAGGAGGGCGACGCGGCTGCCCGGCATCTCCTTGCGGCTCTCAGCGCACAGGAGGTAACGGTCATTGGCTTCGAGCGGCAGCGGCCGACCCTGGAGGACGTGTTCCTGCGGGTGGTCGACCACGACCGCCACGGAGCGGCCGCGTGACGGGCCTCGGACCGCTGCTCGGCAAGGAGCTGCTGGAGCAATGGCGCACCCGACGACTGGTGGTGGTGGCCGTGGTGTTCGTGGCCTTCGGCATCGTGTCGGCGTTCCTGGCCAGATACGCCCCCGAGCTGGTCAAGGCCCTGGCCGGCGACCAGTACCAGATCGTGGTGCCGCCTCCAACCGTGCGCGACGCGGCCGACCAGTTCCTGAAGAACCTTGGGCAGGCCGGCATCCTGACGGCGGTCCTGCTGGCGATGGGCAGCGTGGCCAACGAGAAGGAACGCGGCACGGCGGCCCTGATCCTGTCCAAGCCGGCCTCGCGCGGCGCGTTCCTGGGCGCCAAGCTGGTCGGGATCGGGCTGACTCTGGCAATCAGCCTGGGCCTTGCCTCGGCCGCGTCGTGGTTTTACACCGCCATCCTGTTCGAGCCACCCAGCGCACTGGGCTGGCTGGCGATGACTGGCCTGCTGCTCCTGACGCTGCTGGTCTACATGGCGCTGACCTTCCTGGGCAGCACCCTCACGCGCTCGGCGGCGGCGGCCGCGGCCATCGGCGTGGGCGGCCTGGTGGTGCTGGCGATCGCGTCGGCCCTGCCCACCATCGGTCCTTATATGCCCGGCGGGCTGTCGACCCCGGCGCTGGGCCTGGCCGTTGGCACCGATCCAGGGCCCGTGCTCGGACCTGTGATGGTCAACCTTGCGCTGCTGGCCGCTCTGGCGCTGGCTTCATGGGTTGCCTTCCGGCACCAGGAGCTCTGATCCGAAGGCAAGCGCCCGCATTGGTCTGCCGATCGTAACCTTGACGCCGAACAGCGCGATGCCTGAAGGTGTCTGGCGAAGGGTCGCGCGCACCGCGCGCTGCTTGCCCGCTCGGAGGAAGGAAATCATGGACCAGGAAGACCCACCACAGACCGGGAGCAGCCAGCCCCCGCCTCCGATGTCGGAGTCCACGGCGCCGCCCGCGCCGCAGCCAACCAGCTCTCCACCGGTGGCCCAGACCACGAGCGCTCCGCCTCCCCCTGCAGCTCCGACTGCTGCGCCGAGGACAGCGGTGCACCGCCCCACTGGGGTCACGGTCCTCGCCATCCTGGCCGCCATTGCGGGCGTGTTCGGCATCTTCGGCAGTCTCGTGGTGCTCATGGGTGGCGCCGCAGTTGGCGTGGCCACCGGCAGTGCGAGCCTGGGAGCCCTCACGTCGATCGTCGGCGCGGTGTGGCTCATTTCATCCATCGCCTACCTGCTCTTCGCCTGGGGCGCCTGGGGGCTGCAGCCATGGGCCTGGACACTGGGCATCATCATCGCTGCGGTGCAGATCGTGCTCGGCGTGGTCCAGCTCTTCAACGGAAGTCCTGGCGCGGTGGTCAGCATCCTGATCGCGGGCGGGATCACCTATTACCTGTTCCAGCCGGAGGTCAAGGCCGCGTTCGGTCGGACCTAGCGGTCGTCGCGCAGTCGCGAATAGGTAACCAGGTCGTGGTAGGCGCCGGCGCGGTATTGCGCGCCGCGCTGAATCCCCTCGCGGACGAAGCCCGCCTTCTCCAGCGAGCGTTGCTCGGGCACGTTTTCGACATCGGTTGAGGCCTCGACCCGGTTCAGGTCGTAGGTCGCGAACAGGAATTCGGCCAGCAAGCGCTGAGCCTCGGTGCCCAGACCGTGACCGCGTGCTTCGGGCCGCAGCTCGATGCCGAAATTCCAGGCCTGCGACTTCGGGCCAGGCCCGTAGTGGACAAGATGCCACCCCACCGTGCCGATGGGTTGCAGATCCGCGATGCGCTCCACCACCAGCATGCCGTTGCGATCGTTGCGCAGCGGTCCTTCAGCGAGAACCTCGCGGGGCAGAGGCTTCGGCTCCTCCCCGAAGTCGTTGAATTCGGACCCCGCCTCGTCCTTGGCCCAGGCGTCGAGCATGTCTGCATCGGCAAGCGTGACGTCGCGCAGCCGGACCCGTGGCGCATCGCTCATGTCCGTACGCTAGCGCGACATCGCCAGCGGCGTCGGGCGCGCTGAGCGCCACCTCCACCGCGACGCGACCCATGGCCCAGCCGACGATCCTCGTTCTTCCCCTGAGATTGAAGAAACGCCAACTCCGCTCCGCACTTACAGGAATGTGACGCCTGCGCACCATCTCCAGCAGCGGCTGAATCGAGCCATCAGCCGGCCTGAGCCAGTGCGGCGAGCGCCCGCAGCGCCACGTCCACCGGGTCACGGCCCGGGGCGACCGAAAGCCGCACCTGGTTCGAGGCCACGTCCGGCCGGAAGCCCGCCACCGAGAGCGCCAAGGACACGGCAGGGCGATCGAAGCGTGGCCACTTGAAGGTGACCAGCCGCGCCTCGGCGCGGACCTCGGGCACGCCGGCGGCCTCCGCCGCCATGCGTACGGAGACTGCACGGAAGAGTCCCTCGACAGGCTCAGGGACAGGGCCGAAGCGATCCCGCAGCTCGCCGCGGAGCTGCTCCGCGTCTTCATCGGAACGGATTGCGGCAAAGCGGCGGTACATCTCGAGCTTTGCCCCGGAGTCGCCGACGTACGCATCGGGCAGGTAGGCGGAGCCCGGCAGGTCCATGCGCACCGGAGCAGGCTCGACGCCGACCACCCGCCCGCGGCGAACGTCAACCGCCTCGGCCAGCATCCGGGTGTAAAGCTCGAAGCCAACCGCCGCCATGAAGCCGTGCTGCTCAGCGCCCAGGATATTGCCGGCACCGCGGATCTCCAGGTCCGAGAGCGCGATCTGATAGCCGGCCCCCAGGTCTGATGCGCTGAAGATGGCGTGCAGCCGCTTGCGGGCGACCGGTGACAGCGGGTGTCCGCGCCGGTGCAGGAGGTAGGCGTACGCGCGGCGGTCGGATCGGCCAACCCGTCCGCGCAGCTGGTAGAGCTGCGCCAGCCCGAAGGTGTCGGCGCGGTTGATGATGATCGTGTTGGCGTTCGGGATGTCCAGGCCGGACTCGATGATGGTCGTGCACACCAGGACGTCGAAGCGGCCGGCGTCGAAGTCGAGCATCACGCGCTCGAGCATCCCCTCCGCCATCTGGCCATGGCCGATGGCGATCTTCGCCCGCGGCACCAGGCCCCGCACACGCTCGGCGGCGCTCTCGATGGTCTCGACCCGGTTGTGCACGAAGAACACCTGGCCGCCGCGATCAAGCTCACGGTTGATGGCGTCCCGCACCAGCCCGTCGTCGTCCTCGGCGATGCGGGTCTGGATCGGAAGCCGCGCCTCCGGCGGCGTCTCGATGACCGACAGGTCGCGGATGCCGACCAGGCTGAGGTGCAGCGTGCGCGGGATCGGGGTGGCTGAGAGCGTCAGCACGTCGACCTCCTTGCGGAATGACTTGATGCGCTCCTTGTGCGCCACCCCGAAGCGCTGCTCCTCGTCGACGACCAGCAGACCCAGGTCAGCGAAGGCAATGTCCTTCGACAGGATCCGATGCGTCCCGATCAGGACATCGACCTTGCCGTCGGCAACGCCCGCCACGATCTTCTCCTGTTGGCGCTTCGGCACGAAGCGGCTGAGCATGGCCACCTCCACGGGGAACGAGCCGAGCCGCCGCTCGAAGGTTCCAAGGTGCTGCTGCGCCAGCACGGTGGTCGGCACCAACACCGCCACCTGCTTGCCATCCTGCACGGCCTTGAAGGCGGCGCGCAGCGCGACCTCGGTCTTGCCATAGCCGACGTCGCCGCAGACGAGCCGATCCATCGGGCGGCGGCGCAACATGTCGCCCTTCACCTCCTCGATGGTCCGCATCTGGTCCGGCGTCTCGGAGTACGGGAACGCCTCCTCCAGCTCGCGTTGCCAGACGGAGTCTGGCGAGAAGCTGAAGCCCGGCGCCGACTCCCGGGCGGCGTAGATCTCCAGCAGCTCCTCTGCCAGCTCGGCCACCGCCCGTCGGACCCGTCGCTTGGTGCGCTCCCAGTCCGTGCCGCCCAGCTTGCTGAGCGCCGGCCCGGCGCCACCCGAGTAACGGCTGATACGGCCGATCTGGTCCGCCGGGAGGAAGATCTTGTCCTCGCCCGCGAAGTCGAGCTGCAGGTATTCCTTGACGTCGCCGCCGTACTCGCGCTGCGTCATGCCGGCGTAACGGGCAATGCCGTGGTCGACGTGGACCAGCAGGTCGCCGGGCTCCAGCTTGCCGACCAGGTCGCGGGTGACGACGCGCTTGGATGGAGCCAGGCGTCGGATGCGGGTCGCGCCGAACAGCTCGCGATCGGTCAGGACCACCAGGCCCAGCGGCTCGTGGACGAACCCGCCGGAGAGCGAGCCGTGGACCAGACCAATGGCGCCGGGCGCCGGCGGCTCGCGCAGCTCCGCCACGGCCGCAGCCGGCAGGCCGGCTTCCTCCAGCAGCTCGCCGATGCGGCTGGCCTGGTCCGTGCTGATCACCACTCGACGCCCGACCATCTCCCCGATCCACCCGCCCAGCCGATCGAGCCGGCCCGGCAGCAGGGGCGCGGTGGCATAGCCGGAGTCGCTACCCGTGTCGGTGAGCGACTCGGACGCGCGCCCCCGCAGGTTCGTCAGCGCGGCTGCGGCGTCGTATGGCAGCGGCCAGTCGCGTGGCAGCTCGCCCGCGGCGGTGAGCGCGCTGCGCCGGTCATGGGCCTGGGTGTCAAGCGCGGCGGCCAGTGCTGACAGCTCATCGTCGTCGGTCAGCACCAGGTGCGCGGATGCGGGCAGGTGCTCGGCGGTGGTGGCACCGGCCAACAACCACGCCCAGGTCTCCGCCGCCTCGGCCAGGTCACCTTGTTCCAGCCGTGCCAGGTCCCCCTGCAGCAGCTCCGTCAGATGGCGCGGCGCCCGTTCCGGCAGCGTGTCCCAGCCATCGACGGGCAGGAATTCGCCGGCCGGCAGCAGCGTGACCTCCTCAAGGCGGCGGCGCGATGCCTGCGTGACCGGATCGAAGCCACGGATCGACTCGACCTCGACGCCGAACAAATCCAGCCGCACTGGCTCACCCGCGGCGGGAGGCCAGATGTCGACGATGCCGCCGCGCGACGCGAACTCGCCCACGCCGCTGACCTCGACCGCGATGTCGTAGCCCGCCGCCACCAACGAGCCGAGCAGCTCGTTCTGGTTGATGCGCTGCCCCACCCGGACCTCCACCCGCAGCGCCCCCAGCTGCTCCGCCGTCAGGGTGCGCTGAACCAGCGCCGCCAGCGGCGCGACCAGCACGGCGCTTCGCGGATGCGCGGCCAGCCACGCCAGTGCACGCAATCGATCGGCCGACTCGTCGTGCTCGGGCAATGCCCGCTCCAGCGGCATGGCGGCACGCTCCGGCAGGACCCGGACGCTGCCGGTGGGCAGCCAGGCCGCAAGGTCATCGGCCAGGCGGTGCGCCTCGTCCTCGTTGCGGGCCACGACCACCATGGCCTGCCCAACCGGCAGGCTGATGCGGCGGGCGGCCAGGTGCGCGGCACGGCCCGCAGCGGGCACAGCGAGCTCGCCCGGGGGCGGGAGATTGCGGGCCAGTTCGGCGGTCAGCGCCGACACCCGACGGTCGGCGCCGCCACGAGTCGGCACCGGAGCCGATGGACGCGATCGCGTGGCGGCGGTCACGCGATGGGTGCCGCCAGGTCCAGGCCGTTGAATTCGTTCATGGCCGCCTCAATGCCGTCGCGCAGCCATGTCTCGACCGCGTCGGCCGCAACGGCGATCGACTCGGTGGCCAGCTCGCGCTCTCCCGGCTTGAAGGTGGCCAGCACGTGGTCGACGGTCACCCGCGAGCTGCCGGGGCGCCCGATGCCGACCCGTAACCGGTTGAACTCGTTCGAGCCCAGGCTGGAGATGATGTCGCGCAGCCCGTTGTGGCCGCCGGCCGATCCCTCGCGGCGCAGCCGCAGGCGGCCCAGCGGCAGATCGACGTCATCGGTCACGACCAGCAGATCCTCCGCAGGATCCGCGCCGGTCTGGCGCAGCGCCGCGCGCACCGGGCCGCCGGACAGGTTCATGTATTTCATCGGCTTCACCAGCAGCACCAGCTCGTCCGGGTCCGACAGCTGGACCTCCAGCCGGGCAGCGCCGTCCCGGACCCGACCCTGTCCGGTCAGGCCCCATCGGTCGGCGAGCAGGTCGACCACGCGGAATCCCACGTTGTGGCGGGTGAGCCGATGCCGCTCACCGGGGTTGCCGAGGCCGGTGACGACTTTCACCAGCCCGATGGTAGCGGCCCCGACTACGCTGACGAGCCATGGCGCATCCGGACCTGCTCATCGTCGGCGGCGGGATCATCGGCTGCTCGGCGGCCGCCTTCGCGGCGGAGCGCGGCGCGTCGGTGGTCCTGGTGGAGGCGAACGAGATCGGCGCGGGCGCCTCGGGCCGCAATTCCGGGGTGGTGCAACACCCGTTCGATCCAGTGCTCGCGCCGCTGCATGAAGCCACGCTGGAGCACTACCGCACCCTGGCCGATGGCGGCTTCCGCTTCCCGGCCGAGCCAGCCGGACTCCTGCTCCTGACGGATGACGAAGCTGCGGGCCACGCCCGCGTTGCCGAGCTGAACGCCAGCGAGCCGTCCCTGGCTGCCGCCTTCCTGGACGAGCCGGCCCTTCGTCAGCGGGAGCCAATGCTGGGCGCCGGGCTGTCCGCCGTGCTGCTGGCCACCGGCTACCCCATCCCGCCGCACGCCGCCACCCAGGCCATGGCCGCCCGGGCCCAGCGCGCCGGCGCGGAGCTGCGTGTCGGCGAACGGGTCACCGCAGTGGGGCGGGATCGGTCCGCGAGGCTGGCGGACGGCTCGCGGCTCGATTGTGGCACGGTCCTGGTCGCCGCCGGTCCGTGGAGCGCGGAGCTCCTGGACCCGTCCGGCACCTGGCGGCCGATCCGCCCGACCTACGGCGTAACCGTCCAGGTCGCTCTCTCGCCGACGCCGGCCAGCGTTCTGGAGGAGGGTGCCGTGCACACCGTCAACCGGCCGGTCGCCGAGGACGAGCCGGACGACGGCCTCTTCAGCTTCTCGATGGTGACCGCCGGCGGCGTCAGCACGGTCGGCTCCACGTTCCTGCCGACGGCCCCCGACCCCCAGGCGCTCGCGACCCGGCTGGTCGATCACGGCGCGCGGTTCGTGCCGGCATTGGCGAGCGCGTCCATCGTGCGGAGCCGCGTATGCGCCCGCCCGCAGTCGATCGATGGTCGCCCGTTCATCGGGCCGGTCGACGGCATGGATCGCGTCTTCGTGGCCGCCGGGCACGGCCCGTGGGGCATCAGTACCGGACCGGCATCGGCCTCGCTGATCATCGCCCATCTCCTTGAGGGAGAGCCGATCCCGCCTGCGCTCGCGGCAAGCCGCCGCGTTTGAATCCTTCGTCTCCTCAGGCGTCCGTCACATGCACGTTATGGATCCCCGCCGTCCGCGTCTTCGCAGGCGTGGATCACATGAGCCTTAGAGGAACGGTCGGCGTCGAGTGGGGCCAAATCTGGCCTCCGGCACGCTCGTGACGGCCGGATTTGGAACAGGGACGGGCAGGCGTTTCCCCGCGAATGTGCTCTTCATTCACGCCTGAGGAGAATGAGCTCCGGTATGGAACGGGACCCAGCATCGACTGACTCCGATTGTGCAGAGTGCACAAAGATCCGGCCCGACCGGACCAGGTCGCGGAGCGCTACGAGCACATCGGGCTACCTAGGCTGGCTGCACACGCGAGCAGGGAGCCGAACGGATGATCGACACGGGGGACACGGCCTGGGTGCTCATCTCGACCGCGCTGGTCATGCTCATGACGCCCGGTTTGGCGCTCTTCTACGGCGGCCTGGTGCGCCGCAAGAACGTGCTCAGCACCATCATGCACAGCTTCTTCATGCTCGCCCTGGTCAGCGTCATCTGGGTGCTGTGGGGCTACTCGCTGGCGTTCGGACCGGACGCGGGTGGCCTAGGCATCGTCGGCACGCTCCAGTGGGCAGGCCTGGAGGGCGTGACCGGCGCTCCGTCCGACGTCTACGCCACCACCGTCCCCCACCTTGCCTTCATGTCCTTCCAGATGATGTTCGCCATCATCACGCCGGCCCTCATCACCGGCGCCTTCGCCGAGCGCAAGCGCTTCAAGGCCTTCGTCCTGTTCAGCGTCGGGTGGGCGACCCTGGTCTACGCGCCCATCGCCCACTGGGTCTGGTCACCGGACGGCTGGCTGTACTCCCTGGGCGTCCTCGACTTTGCGGGCGGCACGGTGGTCCACCTGTCGAGCGGGGTGGCCGCGCTGGTGGCCGCGTTGATGGTCGGGAGGCGAATGGGACTGGTTGAGCCCGCCACCGAGCCGCACGACGTCCCGATGACGGTGCTGGGTGCCGGCCTGCTGTGGTTCGGCTGGTTCGGATTCAATGCCGGCTCGGCGCTGGGCGCCAATGGCATCGCCGCCGTGGCGCTAGTCACGACCAATACGGCCGCCGCCATGGCGGCGCTCACCTGGGTCACCATCAGCTGGCTGCATCGCGGCACACCGTCGGTGGTCGGGGCGGCGGTGGGCGCCGTGGCGGGCCTGGTTGCGATCACGCCGGCCGCTGGGTACGTGAGCCCGTCGGCGGCAATCCTGATGGGATTCGGCGTCGGCGTCGTCTGCTACGGCGCCTCGCTGCTGCGACTGCGCTCTCGGGTCGACGACGCGCTGGACGTGTTCGCCGTCCACGGCGTGGGCGGGGCATTCGGAGCGGTGGCAACCGGCGTGTTTGCATCAGTGGCGGTCAACGCGGCAGGGCGCGACGGGTTGCTGGCGGGCGTGCCGGGTCAGGTCGCGATCCAGCTGGTCGGGGTCGGCGTGGTGGCGGTCTATTCGGCCGTTATGACGGCGGGCATCTTACTGGCCGTGAACGCAATCGTCCGGATCCGGGTCGCGCATGACGCGGAGGAGACCGGCCTGGACCTTGCGCAACATGGCGAGATCGCGTACGGGGCGTAGAGAAGGAGGAGGACGCATGGTCATCGCAGCACTCGTCGTTTTCGGAGCGCTCCTGGCGGCCTGGCTCCTCGCGCCAGCCGAGCGAAGGGGCATGGCACGGACCGTTGAGCAGCGGCCAGTGGAGGACGCCCCGGTGCTGACGGAGAGCCTGCCCGGGGCTGCCTAGCCGCGGCCACCGGGGCGAGCTCGGGTCAGCCCGCGGTGCGGGCGTACCGCCCGGCGTATGCTCGTGGCGGGTGGATGACACGGCGCGCGAGGTCGTGGCGATTTCCGCTCGCCGCCACGGGCGCGAGCTGGCCGCGCTCGCCTACCTGGTTCTCCAGAATCGGACAGCCTCCGAGGAGGCTGCGGCGGCCGGGCTGGCTGACGCCCTTCGCGCCAAGCAGGAGGAGCCGGACTGGGCTCCGCTGGTCGGCGCCGTGCTCAGGCGCGCGCTCGAGGCCCACGGCCGGGTTCGCGAGATCGACGCGCCCGGCGAGGCGACGCCGCCGACCCTGACCCTCCTGTTCCCGGTGCAGCGAGCCATCGCCGGCGGCCACCTGATTGCCGGCGTTTCGCTCGACGATCTGGCGGCAGCGATGGCGATGCCGGTTGGGCGCGCTCGGCGTGAGCTGCTTACGGCCGAGGGCGTCGGCGTCAATCGGGAGCGACTGCGCGTGGCGCTCGAAACGGCGTCGGCCGGCCGCGCGTTCATCGTCACCACCGACCAGGTGGAGGCCGCGTTCGCCCTGCCGCCGCCCGGGGCCGCTCACGCTTCACGGCGATTCGCCTGGCTCGCAGGCGGCGCCCTCGCGATCTTGCTGGTGGGCGCGGCGCTCATTGCCGCAAGGCCGCCTCAAGCGCCGACGGCGCCGGACACGAGCCGCACACCGTCGCCCGCCGCTGTGGCCGTGGGCTTTCCGCCGGGCGGACCGCAGGGCGCCGGCGCGTGGGCGGGCGACCAGGCATTGGCCCTCGACGATCGGCTGACCCTGGCCGACTGCGACATCCAGCCGGCCGTCACCCCCATCGCCTTCCGCGGGTGGCTGAGCCTGGGCAACCTGTACGCCGCCGGCAGCACAGCTCCCGGCGCGGGCACACCGGTCTACGCGCTCGTCACGCAGGGGCCGGCCGAATGGGTGGGCTGGCAGACGACCGAGGGACGCCCGATGTACCCGCGGCCGGTGGGGCGCATGGCCTGCGCCGTCGACCCGCTCTCAGGAACCTCCACCGTGTTCAGCATGGCCGATGGCTGGCGGCCACCGGCGCAGATGGATGGCTGTCCGGCCTCGCCGATCCTGCGCTATGCCGGCGACTACCAAATCGGCGGCCCATCGGCATTCATCCTGCTGCCATTCGACGGCGAGGCGTGGTGGGCGAAGACCTCGATCGTGCTGCGGGTGCGGATCGTGCCCTCTCCACGACCTGGGGCGCGCATCACGGCGCGCGCGATGCGGCTGGATGGCTCCGGCGCGATGTCGCTGCCGGTCGACAGCCCGCCGATTCCCGAGTCCCGGCCACCGACCTCGAACCACTATCTCTGGCTTCGGCCGGTGCGCTTCCCCACGGCTGGCTGCTGGCTGGTCAGCGTGGCGGTCGACGGCGTCGGAGTGGGCGCCGCCATCGTGCCGATCACCGCTCCTGCCGGCTGAACCCCCCGGCCTCGGAGGCCGTCAACTGCCAGTGGTGACGGCGTGTCCGGCGCGGTCGAAAAGGGAGCCAGGCTTCCAGCCGACCTCCCGATGGCGCCGATGCAGGGCGGCCAGGACGTCGTGCTCCAGCGTGCGCATCTGTTGCTCCTCGTCCATCTCCGCGTGATCGTGGCCGATGAGGTGCAGCGTGCCGTGGATGGTTAGCAGGACCATCTCCTCCGGCACGCTCCAGTCGCCGGCGCTGGCCTGGCGCACGGCCTGGTCAACGTCGAGCACCACGTCGCCCAGCAGCGTGGCACCGGGCGGCGACACGCCGTCGTCATCGGCCAGGTGGGAGTGGCGCCCGTCGACGCTCCACTCATGGAGTGGGAAGGCAAGGACGTCAGTGGGGCTGCGCTCGCCCATGTGGTCGAAGTTGAGCCGTTCCATCTCCGCGTCGCCGCAGAGGGTCAGCTCGACCTCGCAGTCGCGAGGCCCGAGGGCGACGCTGACCGTCTCGTCGATGGCCGATTCGAGCAGGTCCATGAACTTCTCGAGTCGCATCGGCTCGATTGCCGCCGCCAGCTGGTCCCGCCCGACCTTGTCGTGGAACGTGACCTCGCAGCCCATGCGGGCATCCTAGGCGACGTGACCCCAAGGCTCAAGGTTCGCGCGGCGGTGCCGCGATTCACGCCTCGCGGCGCTGCTCGAGCGGGACGACGTTGTCGGGATACTTGATCCGGCTGTGGTACATGCCCAGCAGCTGCTGGACGAAGGCGTCCTTGATCTGCGCGATGTTCTTCAACGTCAGGTCCGCGTCGTCCAGCTGCCCATCCTCGACCCGCGCGTCCACGATGCGGTCGACCATGGCGCGGATGCTCGCCTCGTCCTTGTCATCCAGCGACCGGACCGACGCTTCCACGCCGTCGGCCAGCATCAGGATCGCCGCCTCGCGGCTCTGGGGCTTTGGCCCCGGATAGCGGAACGCCTCGTGCGGCACAAGCTCGTCGTTGCCGCCGACCTCGGCCAGGGCCTTGCCGTAGAAGTAGGTCATGACGCTGGTGCCGTGGTGCTGCGGGATGAAGCCGATGATCTGCACCGGCAGCCCGCTCTCGTAGCCGAGGTCGATGCCGTCGCGGATGTGCGCGCTGATGATCCGGGCGCTGACCTCGGCCGACAGGTCGTCGTGGATGTTGTGAGCCCCGGCCTGGTTCTCGATGAATGCCAGCGGGTTCTTCATCTTGCCGATGTCGTGGTAATAGGCCGCAACACGGGCCAGCAACGGGTCGGCACCGATCGTCTCCGCCGCACGCTCGGCGAGGTTGCCGACCATGACGCTGTGGTGATAGGTCCCCGGGGTTTCCAGCAGCAGGCGCCGCAACAGACGTGACGACGGATTGGCCAGCTCCAGCAGCTGGAAGACGGTCATGATCCCGAACAGGTTGCCGATGACGGCGAAGGACCCCACCGCCAGCACCACCGCCAGCGCGGCATTGACCGATGCGGCCGCGATGCCCTGGAGGATGCCAGCCAGATCGCGCTGCTCGAGCAGGCTGAAGGCGGTCAGCACCGCGATATTGGTGACGGCCAGCAGCAGCCCGGTGCGGACGAAGGCGTTCAAGCGCTCGGCGCGGATCATCCCGATCATGGCCGCGGCGCCGCCGGCGAGCGTGTAGACCGCCGGCTCCAGCGCAACGCCGTTCATGACGCCCGCCAGCACCGCCAGCGAGACAGCCATGGCCGCGCCGGCAGCGCCATTGAGCAGGATGGTGGCGAGCAGCACCGTGGCGCTGGTCGGCACCACGTAGGCCCACAGCGCCCGATCGGCAGCGATCTTGACCGCCACCGCGCTGCCCAGCAGCGCCAACCCGAACAGCAGCAACGAGCGGTTGCGGAACCAGATCTGCGGCTCGAAGCGCCACAGGAAGCCGACCAGCAACATCGCCAGGATGATGCCGATCAGGGCGTTGCCACCGATGGTGGAGGCCTCGAGTCGTGGCTGGGTGAGGCCAAGCTCGCCGAGCGTCTCCAGGTGCAACTGCGTGATGCGGTCGCCGGCACGCACGATCGTCTCACCCTGCTCGACGCTGACGCTGATCTCGCTCACCCCGTTGCGTGCGGCCTCGCGCGCCGCCTCGGTCTGCTCGTCCGAGGCCTCGTAATTGGCCGCCACGTAGTCCTCGGCCAGGTCGCCGGCCAGCGCACGATCGACATCGAAGAGGTCCTGGGTGATGTTGGTGCGCAGCTGCTCGCGGGCGTCCGTGATCTCGTCAGCGCGGATCTCCTCCGATTGGACCGTCTCCAGCACCTCGCGCCCGGCGTCGCTGATGCGCTGCCAGCCGATCAGGGAGATGGCCGACAGCCTGTCTACCTCCTCGTCGGTGAGCTGCGGCGCGATGCGGTTCAGCTCGTCCGGGACCTCCTCATCGGTCAAGGCGCCGGCGTCGCGCTGCTCCAGCGTGCTGGTGATGCCGCCGACCACCGCGTCATACGCCCGCAGCTGCTGATCCACGATGTCGGCCAGCGGCGCGATCGGCACGTAGACGGTCGCCACCTGGTCGGCGGCCTCTTCGCGGGCGGCATTCGTCTGGGATTCGGAGACGAACGTGCGGCTGATGGGGGCGCGGATCTCCGTCTGCGCCACGTCGCCCACTGCCAGGTTGATCTGGCCCGTGGCAACGTTGACCGACATGATCGCCCACAGGCTGGCCGCCAGCAGCGCGCCGACGATCAGGGCGCGGGCCCAGGGCCCTCGTCCGCCGCCGTCCTCGGTCTCCGCCAGGGTACGCGGGATGAACATCGACTCAGCCGCCGAGCTGCGCTCGCACCATGTCGGACACCACCTTGCCGTCGGCGCGGCCCTTCACCTGCGGCGCCAGCCTGCCCATCACCTTGCCGAGGTCGGCCGGTGTCGACGCGCCGGTCTGGGCAATGGCGGTGCCCACCATGTCGCGCAGCTCGTCCTGGGAGAGCGGCTGCGGCAGGTACTCGGCGATGATGGCCGACTCCTCCTCCTCGACCTGGACCATCGAGTCGCGCCCGGCGGCCTTGAAGTGCTCGATCGACTCGCGACGCTGCTTCATCTGCTTCGACAGCACATCGATCACGTCCTCGTCGGTCAGGTCGCGGCCGAGCTCGATGCGCCGGTTCTGGAAGGCGGCCATGGCCATGCGCAGCGTGCCCGTGCGCCGCACATCGCGGGCCAGCATCGCCTCGCGCATGGCGGACTCGATCCGCAGCTGGAGGGTCATCGGCTTGGAATCGGCGGGTGATGCCGGCTGGTTCATCGGTTCAGACCGTCTGACCGGGCCCGCCGCCGAGGGAGCGTCTGGCGACTATGCGCGGGTAGCCTTGCGCTTCTTGGCTTCCTTGCGCTTCCGCTTCACGCTGGGCTTCTCGTAGTGCTCGCGGCGTCGTGCTTCAGCCAGGATCCCGGATTGCTGGATCTTCTTGTTGAAGCGGCGCAGCGCGCTCTCGAACGTCTCGTTCTCGCCCACGCGGACCTCTGCCAAACGTCTCGCCTCCTCTCTGCCGTGAGTCGCGCCGGCTGCTGGGCAGGACTTGCCTGCCTCACGCACGCCTGGCGCGTAAGCCCGCGGAGTCTATCAGTGGAGGTGCAGAGGGTCAACGCGGGTAGACTCCACCCGTGTCATCCCAGTCCACCGACCTGGCGGCCTTCGCGGCGCAGCTGCGCGTGAAGCCTGGCTCGAAGGTGGACCTGGATGCCATCGATCCGGGTAGGACCCCGCACTTCGAGGGCGACCGAGACTCCGCCGAGGTCGAGCTGAAAGCGCTGCGCGACGAGCTTACCGACTTCCAGGAGCGTCTCTGGGCGGAGAAAGGGCAAGCGCTGCTGATCGTGCTGCAGGCCATGGACGGTGGCGGCAAGGACGGCACCATTCGCAAGGTGTTCACCGCCTTCAACCCGCAGGGCACGCGCGTCACCGGCTTCGGCGTGCCGACCGACGAGGAGCTGGCCCACGACTTCCTGTGGCGCGTCCATTCCAGCGCCCCTGGCAAGGGCCGCATCGGCATCTTCAACCGCAGCCATTACGAGGACGTTCTGGTGGTGCGGGTCCACGGGCTGGCACCGAAATCGGTCTGGAGCGGACGGTACGAGCTGATCAACGGCTTCGAGCAGTCACTGGCCGCCGCGGGGACCACCATCTTGAAGTTCATGCTCCACATCAGCCGCGACGAGCAGCGCGAGCGCTTCGAGAAACGGCTGGGCGATCCGGCCAAGCGCTGGAAGTTCCGGCTCGCCGACCTGGACGCACGCGTCAGGTGGGCGGACTACATGTCCGCCTACGCCGATGCGCTGTCGCGCTGCTCCACGCCGCACGCGCCCTGGTTCGTCATCCCCGCCGACCACAAGTGGTACCGCGACCTGGCGGTGGCGCGGATCGTGGCCGAGGCGGCGCGCCGCATGGATCCGCAGATCCCCGAGCCGGAGGAGGACCTCTCTGGGGTCGTGGTTCCTGATTGAGCGCCCGGCCCGCTGTGCGCTACTCCTGCCTTGCGTCCATGAGCGCCCATTGGCTCGGATCGGTCCGATCTGACGAATTCGTACGCATGATCCGAGTGAGGGGGCGCCCTGACGGCCAGTGGGGCGCCGATGTACGCCCATCCTGACTAGCGGCTAGCGCTGGCTCCTCAGCGTTTGCCGAAGCCGCGCAGGATGGATTTCAGGATCGTGTTGAAGGCTCCGCTGCGCGCCACGCGCGAGCCCTCCTTGGCGATATCGCCCCAATCGACGTCGTTGGATCGCTCCGGCGCATGGGTCGAACGCTTGGCGCCCCCGGACGGCTTCCGGGCCGGATCCGAGACATCGATGGTGGGCTTCGCCGGTGGTGGTGGCGGCGCTGGCGCTGGACGCAGCATCTCCTCGGCGGATGGCGGATTGGCATCGGTGCCGTACCTGCCGGCAATGGTCGAAGCCGCAACCACGGCGCCGAACGCGGCGGGCTCCAGCTGCGCCATCAGCGACATCGGTGGTCGCATCATCGTCCGCGCGGTGGGCATGGGCACGCCCTTGGGGTTCAACCCCGTTACCAGCGCCTCGCCGATGCCCAACTGCGTGAGCTCCTGCTCGACCTCGTAGAACTCGGTCATCGGGAACGTCTCGGCCGTGGCTTTCACGACTTTCAGGTCATCCGGCGTGAACGCTCGCAGGGCGTGCTGCACGCGGTTGCCCAGCTGGCCCAGCACCTCATCGGGCACATCGGCCGGGGCATGGGTGACGAAGAAGACGCCCACGCCCTTCGAGCGAATGAGGCGGGCCACCAGCTCGATCTGCTGCAGGAAGGCCTTGTTCGCGTCCCGGAACAGCAGGTGCGCCTCGTCGAAGAAGAAGACCAGCTTGGGCCGATCGAGGTCGCCGACCTCGGGGAGCGACTCGTACAGGCGGGCCAGCAGCCACAGGACGAAGGTCGAGAACAGGATCGGCCGGTCCTGCATGTCGGCCAGCTCGAGCACGTTGATGATGCCTGCGCCGTCGGGCGTGGTCCGCAGGAAGTCGGCGACGTCGAACTCGGGCGCACCGAAGAAGGCGTCGGCGTCCTGCTGCTCCAGCCCGACGATCTTGCGGATCATGACGCCCGCCGTGGCCGTCGCCACGCCGCCGTAGGCCTCCATCTCCTTCTTGCCCATGTCGCTGTTCAGGTGGTTGAGCAGCGCCCGTAGGTCCGCCAGGTCGACCAGCGGCATCCGCCGGTCCTCGGCGTATTTGAAGGCCATGGCCAGGACGGATTCCTGGGTCTCGTTCAGCTCCATGACCTTGGCCAGCAGGATCGGGCCGAACGACGCGACCGATGCCCGCAGCCGCACGCCCGGCTTGTCGCGCACCAGGCTGAAGAACTCGACGGGGAAGGCTCGCGGCGCGAAATCGGCCAGTCCCAGCGCGTCCAGGCGGGCCGTCACGCGATCATCCGGCGTTCCCGCCGCACCGAGTCCGGAGATGTCGCCCTTGATGTCGCTGATGAAGACGGGTACGCCGGCAGCGGACAGCTGCTCGGCCATGACCTGCAGGCTCTTGGTCTTACCGGTGCCGGTCGCGCCGGCCACCAATCCGTGGCGGTTCAGCATGGCCAGCGGGATGCGCACCCGCGCCGCCGGGTAGGTGGTGCCGCCGCGTTGCGCGGCACCCAGCTCGACGGCCGGCCCCTCGAAGCCGTAGCCGGCGGCAATCGCCGCTGCGAAGCCCTCGGCGACCGTCATCCGGGCGGCCAGCTCATGGCGCGTCCGCCGAGCAGATGGAAGTGGAGGTGGAACACGCTCTGTCCCGCCTCCGCCCCCACGTTGCTGACGATCCGGTAGCCGTGAAGCCCCGCTTCCTCCGCCACGTGACGCAGCGCCCCGAAAAGGGCCGCCAGCATCGGGCCGTCGGCGTCGGTCAGGTCGGCCGCCGACGCGACGTGGCGGCGCGGGATGGCCAGCACGTGAGTCGGCGCCCGTGGGTTGATGTCGCGGAAGGCCACGACCGCGTCGTCGGAGTAGGCGATCTCTGCCGGGATCTCACCGGCGGCGATGCGGCAGAAGAGGCAATCCGGCTCGTAGTCGGCCACTCGCGCAGCCTAGGCGAAGTCGCCGCTGCGCGACAACACCACCGCGGCCGCGGCCAGCGCCACCGTCTCCGAGCGCAGGATGCGCGGCCCCAGTCCGGCCACCGTCATCCCCGCCTGCTCGGCGGCCGCCACCTCGCCGGGCGAAAAGCCACCCTCCGGACCGATGACCAGGCCCGCCGGCGGGGTCAGCGAGCCCAGCCGCGTTCCATCGGCCCGCTCGTACAGCAGGACCGCTGTCGGTTCCAGCGCATCGCGCAACGGCACCGGGCCGGCGACGGACGGCACCAGGCCGCGCTCCGATTGCTCGGCGGCCTCGCGCGCCACCGCCCGCAGTCGCTCCAGGCGGCGCGGCGACAGCTCTCGGGCCACGCATCGTTCCGACACGAACAGCCGGAAGGCCGCAATCCCGATCTCGGTGCCGTGCCGGATCACCGGCTCCAGGTGGTCGCCGCGCAGCAGGGCCTGCCAGACCACAAGCCGATGCACCGGCTCGCCGCCCGCGGGCGTGCGCGACTCGACCTCGCAGGCACCAGCCGCCAGGCGAACCGTGGCGGCCTCGCCGGCACCATCGAGCAGCACCAGCCGGTCGCCGTCCTGCAGCCGCAGGACATTGGTGACCTGGTGGTCGATCGACTCCGGCAGTGGAAAGCGATCGCCGCGCATGGCGTCCGGCGCGACGAAGAACCGATGAAGGGTCACGGCCGCCGCATCCGGAGCGATACCCATTCGCCCTCGATCCGGTGATCGGCGCACTGGAGGCCGGCGGCCGTCAGCGCCGCCTCCACCTGGCCGGCGCGCTCGTCGATGATCCCGCTGGCCAGCAGGGTTCCGCCCGGCGCCAGGTGAGCCGCCAGCCGCGGGGCGACTTCGATCAGGACCACGGCCACCAGGTTGGCGAGCACCAGCGGGTAGGGCTCAAACGGCGCGGCGTCCAACGTTCCCTGGCGGACCGACAGGCGATCGGCGACGCCATTGACTCGGGCGTTGGCCGCTGTTGCGGCGGTGGCCTCGGGATCGGTGTCAATCGCGTCGACGGTTCCAGCCCCCAGCGCCAGCGCGGCAATGCCCAGGATGCCCGAACCGCTGCCGACATCCAGCACGCGATCAGGCAGG
>DATEOS010000244.1:0-8253 GCA_035273815.1 Candidatus Limnocylindria bacterium | reverse complement strand
AGGGACTTTCGCAGCAGCGCCGAGTCCCCGATCATCTCCCGCTCGTCGAGCGCGAGCACCCCATCCCGCAGCGCGGGATCCACCGCCAGTTGTGAGCGGAATAACCAGCGCGCCGCTACAAGCAGGAGCACCACGTTGATCACCGCCAGTGGCGCCATGTTGGCGGCGAAGGTGTTGAAGTCGATTCCCGCCGCCGACCCGATGAGGATATTCGGTGGGTCACCGATGAGGGTGGCAGAGCCGCCGATGTTGCTCGCCAGGATCTCAGCCATGATGAACGGAAACGGGTTCATGCCGAGGCGAGCGGCGAGGAAGAGCGTGATCGGTCCGATCAGCACGACGGTGGTGACGTTGTCCAGGAAGGCGGAGGCGATGGCGGTAATGAGGGCCATCACCACCAGGATGCGGTAGGGATCGCCGCCGGCAAAACGGGCCGCCCGGATAGCCAACCAGCCGAAAACGCCTGTCTTTCGGATGATCGCGGCCAGGATCATCATGCCGGCGAGGAGGAAGATGACGTTGAAGTCGATGTGCTCGAAGGCCTCCTCCTGGCTGACGATGCCGAGCAGCACCATGGCGATCCCGCCGGCCATGGCCGCGACCGTCTTGTGGACGCGTTCGGTAGCGATGAGGACGTAGGTCGCGACGAAGACGAAAAGGCCAGCCCAGACTTCCAGTGTCATTCGGGTGAATCGTCCGAGCTGGCCCCCGAGCCGTGGGGCCGCAGCAGCGGCTCACGCCCCGTCGCCCGGACCCACACGAGCAGGAGCTCCAGCTGGTCGAGGTAGGCGACAACCGTATTCGCCTGGTCCACTACTGGAAGCCCGTTGAGGCGGGCCTTGTGCATGACCTCGAACGCGTCGCGGACCGTCTGGTCACGATGGATCGAAACCGGCGGCAGCATGATGTCGCCCGCCGTTCGCGCCCGGAGGTGGGTCGCGTACTCCAGCACATCCTCGACGTCGCCGATGATCCCCAGGAACTCCTCCGGCACGATCTTCAGGAAGATGTCGTTCACCAACAGCCGCACCGGCACGAGCCCAATCAGGTGGCGTTCGCCGTCCACCACCGAAAGCACGCGACAGGTCGGCCGCTCGACCGCGTATTCGGCAAGCCGATGGAGGCTGTCTTCGCGATGGACGATGATCGGGTCCGTGCCGCCCAGCAGGGCATCCACCTCACCGATCGGTGTTGTCTGGGTGATGTCCTCAGGCGACTTGCCGGCCACAGAACCTCCCAAATAACGACGCAGGAGACCGCGCGAAGCGCAGTCTCCTCCATACGCGAGCGGAATAAGGGCCACCGCGAGCCCGTCGTCGGCGGATGACGACCCCGGCAGGATACCGATCGCGCCGTTTGGCGGGCAAGTGGGATCGGCCGTCAGTGGCCAACGGATTGCCGCACCGCGGTAAGTATGATCGGGCCATGGGAGCCCATCCGCCGTGACCCGATGACCGGCAGCCTCGCCATCACCCTCCTCGCGGCCCTGGGCGCAGCCTTGGTGCTGGGCACGATCGCGCACCGCCTGCGGATGGCGCCGATGATCGGCTACATCGCGGCCGGGTTGGTGGTGGGGCCATTCACACCGGGCTTCGTGGCGGACACCGAGGAGGTGCAGGCGCTCGCCGACATCGGCGTGGCGCTGCTCATGTTCAGCATCGGCCTCCAGTTCCGGATGGCCGAGCTGTGGCAGGTCGGACGGCTGGTGCTGATCGGCGCCCCGCTCCAGGTGGCGATCACCATGGGGCTCGGCGTTGGGACGAGCGTGCTGCTGGGTATCCCCTTCATCGAGGCGCTGTTCATCGGCGCCTCGGTCAGTGTCTGCTCAAGCGTGGTGCTGGCCAAGGTGGCCGGCGAGCGCGACCTGGAGGCGACCCTGCACGGGCGGATCGCCCTGTCGTGGTCGATCGTCCAGGACCTGCTGACGGTCGTGCTGGTCGTGCTGTTGTCTGCGGTCGCTGCGCCGGGAGAGGACCCGTTCGTTGGCGCCCTCCTCTCCAGCACCATCGCCCTGGGCTTCGTGGCGGCGGTGCTGGTCGTCGGCTCGCGGGTGCTGCCGGCGCTGCTGGGCCGGATCGCGCATCTGGGCTCACGGGAGCTGTTCATCGTCGCCGTGGCGGTGGTGGCCATCGGGACGGCGGCGCTGGCCCACGAGGTAGGCGTTTCGGTGGCGCTCGGGGCGTTCGTCGCCGGCCTGGCGTTGGCAGAGTCGGACCTGGCGGCCAGCGTGCTGGGCGAGATCGTCCCACTGCGCGAGCTGTTCGCTACCGTGTTCTTCGTCTTCATCGGCCTGCTGCTGCAGCCGGGCGTGGTGCTGGCCGGCTGGCCGATCGTGCTGACGCTGCTGCTGCTGATCACGCTGGGCAAGGCGCTCCCCATCACGGGTATCGTGGCCGTCGGCGGCCACCGCCTCCCCATGGCGCTCCGGGTTGGCGGGTTGCTCGGCCAGAGCGGCGAATTCAGCTTCGTGCTGGCCACCGTGGGTCTGGAGCTGGGCGTGCTGGGCTCCGAGACCTTCAGCCAGGCGATGGGCGCGGTGGTGCTGTCGATCCTGGCCGCCGGACCGCTGGCCGCGGGCGCGGCGCGGCTCGGCGACTGGGTCGGCTCTCGGGCGGCTCCATCTGAGCCCGTTCCCCAGGAGAGCCCGGCTGCGGACATGCGACGCCACACCATCGTGGCCGGCTACGGCTCCGTCGGGCGCACCGTCGCCCGCGTCCTGCAGGCGCGTGGGATTCCGTGGGTGGCGGTCGACGCCGACTACCCGATGGTGCGGGCAGCGCTCCAATCCGGCGTGCCGATCATCTACGGCAACGCCGGCACGCCATCCGTCCTGGACGTGGCGCGGATCGACCGGGCAAGCACCGTGGTCTTCGCCATGGACGACGCGCTGGCCGTCCGCCAGGGGGTGCAGCACGCACTGCGCAGCAACGAACGAGTGCACGTGGTGGCCCGCGCGCACTCGGCCCAGGAGGAGGGCGAGCTGCGGCGGATGGGCGCGGCGCGGGTCATCACCGCCGAGCGCGAGCTGGGCAATGAGCTGGTGCGCCACACCCTGTGGCGCTATGGCGTCAGCGAGCGCGAGATCGATGTCATCCTGCGGCGGCGCTCCTAGCGGTCAGCCTCCGGCCCATGCTTCGCCGATGCGCTCCACCAGCTCGTCCAAGCTGTCCACCGTCAGCGCCGGCGTGGCGGAGCCGGCCTGCTGGATCAGGCCCCACGGCCCGCGGCGAACCCAGACGGCCCGCATGCCGGCCGCGGCGGCCGGAATGACATCGTTGTCGACCCGATCCCCGGCGTAGGCGACCTGCGTCGGGTCGGGGTTGCCCGCCATCTCGAGCACGCGCGCGAAGAAAGCGGAATCCGGCTTGGCGACGCCCATCTCGTCGGACATGGCCATGACCTCCGTGTCGAAGCCCAGGGCGCGGAGCTCGGCGGTGCGGCCGGCTGGCTGGTTGGCGACCAGCCCGACGTGGTAGCCCAGGCCGGCCAGGCCATCGACCGCACGGCGCGCATCGGGATACAGGTCCTGCTCCTGGAAGCCTCCATAGCGTTCTTCCACCTCGGGCACGCGCGCCCGCCAGGTCGGCTCGGCGATCGCGAACTCGTCGAAGATGCGCCCGTACCCACCGCCTCGCTGAACCGCCGCCCCCAGCACCGCCATGAAGGTCAGGCGCGGGATGCCCAGCACATCGGCCCAGATAGCCCAGATGCGCGACTCGTCGATGAGCGTCTCGCCGACGTCCAGGACCACCCATCGGTCCATCAGCCGGCCAGGAGCTCGCGCACCCGTTCGATGACGGCAACCACCTCCGCCTCGGGCACCGGCGGATGGGTCAGGCTGATGAGCTCGGTGGCGCCCGACGGGAGGTGCCGCTCCTCGACCTCGCCGGTGATGATGGCCGTGTTCAGCACGCCATCCGGGCGGTTCGGGGCAAGGTGCACGTGCAGGTGCGGGATGCCGCCACCGAAGACGTAGGCGTAGACCAGCGGTGCGCCCGTCGCCTCGCGCAGGGCGTTCGCGGCGCGCGCCACCGCCGGACCGAAGGTGGCGGCCTCCGGCCCGTCCAGGTCGGCCAGGTACGGGATGTGACGGATCGGCTCCAGGTAGGCGAAGCCCAGCGTCTCGCCGCGGACGGCCATGGAGAGGCGCCAATGCTCGTCGCGCCAGACTTCGGCGCGGCCCAGCTCGTCATCGCCCGCCGGTCCGGCACAGATGGCGCATTCGGCGTGTGCCTGGCTCATGGCCCGATGCTACCGCCGACGCGCCGCCCGACGCCGGATTAGTCAGCCGGTGGCTGAACGGGCGAAGGAGCACTCCCGTGGTCACCGATTCGGTGGCATAGCCCACGGAAACCGTGGCAAGGCCGTGCCCGATCTCCGGATTCGGCCAGGATGCAGCGGGGAGTCGTGGCTCGTTGGTCGTATCAGCCACGGGCTGACTAAGAAGCCAGCGAAGCGCGGGCTAGGCCTGCTTGACCCCGGAGACGAGCCCTTCGACCGATGGCTTCGCATCTCCGAAGAGCATGGTGGTCTTTGGGTTGCTGAACAGCGGGTTCGGGATGCCGGCGAAGCCAGTGCCGCGGCCGCGCTTCAGGACGATGACGTTCTGCGCCTGGTCCACGTTCAGGATGGGCATGCCGGAGATCGGCGAGCCTTCCTCGCGCGCCAGCGGGTTGACGACGTCGTTGGCACCGATGACCAGCGCCACATCGGTCTCGGCGAAGTCGTCGTTGATCTCGTCCATCTCCTTCAGGCGATCGTACGGCACGTTCGCCTCCGCCAGCAGCACGTTCATGTGGCCGGGCATGCGGCCCGCCACCGGGTGGATCGCGAATTGGACGTCCACGCCGCGTGCCAGCAGCAGGTCCATCAGCTCGCGTACCGGGCCCTGCGCCTGGGCCACCGCCATGCCGTAGCCCGGCACGATGACCACCTTCGAGCCATAGGCCATCAGCACCGCGGCGTCCTCCGCGCTGATCTCGCGCAGTTGCTCCTCGCCCTCGGCGCCGGCCGCCGTCGCCTCCCCACCGGTGCCGAAGCCAGCGAACAGGACGTTGAAGAGCGAGCGGTTCATGGCCCGGCACATCAGCTGGGTCAGGATTGCGCCCGAGGCGCCGACCAGCGTGCCGGCGATCAGCAGCGCGTAGTTGCCCAGCACGAACCCAGTGGCCGCCACGGCGATCCCCGTGTAGGAGTTCAGCAGTGAGACGACCACCGGCATGTCCGCCCCGCCGATCGGCATCACCAGCTGCACGCCCAGGACCAATGCCAGGCCGCAGAACAGGAGGAAGAGCGGCACGCTGTTCTCGATGGCCACCAGGTACACGCCCATCGCCACCAGTGCCAGGAACAGCACGGCGGTCACGACCTGCGAGCCGGGGTACTTGACCGGCCGCGCGGCCACGATCCCCTGCAGCTTGCCGAAGGCGATGATCGAGCCGGTCAGTGAGACCGATCCGATGACCGCGCCCAGCAGGGTGGCGATCATGAATGGCAGCGACAGCAGCTCGCCGGGGTGCTCGCCGGTGTCGCGCAGGAACTCGGCCAGGGCAACCACTGCCGCGGCGCCGCCCCCGGCTCCGTTGAAGATGGCGACCATCTGCGGCATGGCGGTCATCGGCACGCGGCGTGCACCCAGCACGCCGATCACCCCACCCACCAGGCCACCCACCGCCAGGATCCACCAGTTGGCGAGCATCCCGTCGACGGTGAAGAAGGTCCACAGGATGATCAGCGCCATGCCCGCGGCGCCCAGCTGGTTGCCGCGGCGCGCGGTGGCCGGCGAGGCCAGGAACTTGAGCGCCAGGATGAAGGTGACCGAACCGACCAGCCAGACGAGATAGGTCAGGACCTGGATCAGATCCATCTACTCGCGGCCCCCGGGACGCTTGCGGAACATCTCGAGCATGCGATCGGTGACCACGAATCCGCCGACCACGTTGATGGTGCCCAGCGTCACGCCCACCAGGGCCAGGATGATGCGCAACGGCCCCTCGGCTGTGGCGGCAACAAGCATGGCCCCCACCACGATCACCCCGTGGATGGCGTTGGCGCCGCTCATCAGCGGGGTATGCAGCATGGTCGGGACCTTGGAGACAACCTCGTAGCCCACGAAGGCCGCCAGGACCAGGACGTACAGCGCGGCGATCAGCGCGAACGGGTCGAGCGTGCTGGCATCCGACATCAGGCGCCTCCCTTTTCTGGCTGAACCGATTCCGGTGACGTCGACTCCGGCCGCACCGATGCGGCCGGGGTCGCCGGAGCCGCCGCGGCCGGTTTGGGCTCGATCCCCAGCGCCGCGGCGGTGGCCTCGTGCACGACCTTGCCGTCGTGGGTGATGGTCGCCCCCGCGGTGATCTCGTCCGCGAAATCGAGCTCCAGGGCGCCGTCGGTGAGCAGGTGCTGGACCAGGGTCTGGACGTTCTTGGCGTACATCTGGGTGGCGCTACCGGGCATGGTGGCCGGCAGGTTGGTGAAGCCAATGATCCGCACGCCGTTGTCGGTGACGATCTCCTTGCCGGCCTCGGTCAGCTCCGTGTTGCCGCCCATCTCAGCCGCCATGTCCACGATCACGCTGCCCGGCCGCATGGTCCTGATCATGTCGGCGGTGATCAGCTTCGGCGCCGGTCGGCCCGGGATGAGGGCGGTGGTGATGACCGCATCGGCCTCGCCCACCCGGCTGGCGATCAGCTCCGCCTGGCGTCGCTTGTATTCGTCGCTCATCTCGCGGGCGTAGCCGCCGGCCGTCTCCGCCTGCGCCTTCTCCTCGTCGGTCATCTCGACCTCCAGGAAGGTGCCGCCCAGCGATTGGACCTGCTCCTTGACCACCGGCCGCACGTCCGTGGCCTCGACCACCGCGCCCAGGCGCTTTGCGGTGCCGATCGCCATCAGCCCTGCCACGCCGGCACCGAAGACCAGCACCCGAGCCGGGCGGACTGTCCCCGCGGCCGTGGTCAGCAGCGGCATGAACTTCGGCAGCCGCTCGGCCGCCAGCAGCACCGCCTTGTAGCCGCCCACCGTGGCCTGGGAACTGAGCGTGTCCATCGCCTGCGCCCGGGTGATGCGCGGGATGGCGTCCATGCTGATGGCGGTGATCTTTGCCTCGGCCAGCCGCTCGGCGAGCTTCGGGTTGGCCAGCGTGCCCAGCGTCCCGATAAGCACCGTGCCAGGCTTCAGGAAGGAGATCTCCTCATCCGTCGGGCGGCCGACCCGCAGCACCATGTCGGCCTGTCCGTACAGGGCCGGGGCGTCCGGGACGATGGTGGCCCCGGCCTCGCGGAAGGCTTCATCGGTCAGGTAGGAGCCGTCGCCGGCACCGGCCTGGATCAGCACCTCCACGCCGTCGCCGACCAGCTGGCCGGCAGCCTGGGGAGTGAGCGCGACGCGCGTTTCGCCGGGCGCGCCCTCGCGAGGGACAGCGATCTTCATCCTGGTTCCTGAATGGGTCGTGGCGTGCGTAGCCGGGCTTGGCGCGCCTCGCACACATGGCCGAACCGCCCGCGGCGGTGCGTTGCGAGGCGGTTCGGGAATCGAAGTGTACCAGAGGGTAGGCTGTGGGCCATGAGCCTCATGGTCGACTCCATCTCGAAGCGTTTCGGTGCCATCCAGGCGCTCGACGGAGTCAGCTTCGAGGTTGAGCCCGGTCGCATCTTCGGCCTGCTGGGCGCCAACGGCGCCGGCAAGACGACCCTCATGCGGATCGTGCTCGACATCCTCCGCGCAGATAGCGGCAGCGTGACCTGGCAGGGCAAGCCGAACGTCGAGCTGCCGCGCGACACCTGGGGGTATCTGCCGGAGGAGCGTGGCCTCTACATGCGCATGACCGTGATGGACGTCCTGCGCTTCTTCGCGGCGCTCTACGGCGTGCCCGAGGAGCAGGCCACGCGCGAGGTCGAGGACTGGCTGGCCCGCTTCCGGGTGCCGGACTACCGGGACCGCAAGGTTGAAGAGCTCTCCAAGGGCAACCAGCAGAAGATCCAGTTCATTGCCGCCATCCTCCACGACCCGGACGTGCTGATCATGGACGAGCCGTTCAGCGGGCTCGACCCGGTGAACGTGCAGCTCCTGAAGGAGGCGTTCCTGGAGATGCGCGACCGCGGGAAGACGCTGATCTTCAGCACGCACCAGATGGAGACGGTCGAGGAGCTGTGCGAGTCGATCGCGATCATCGATCGCGGAAAGGTCGTGGTCCACGGCTCGGTGCGCGACGTCAAGCGCGCCATGGGTCGACGGGTGGTGCGACTGGCGACCGAT
>DATEOS010000243.1:0-3923 GCA_035273815.1 Candidatus Limnocylindria bacterium | reverse complement strand
CGCCGAGCTCGCGTCCTATGCACGCAGCGGCGACACCATCCTCGATCCCTGGGCCGGCACCGGATGGACCGCGCGCCGCGCGGTCGCGGCCGGCATGCGGGCGGTGGCTGCCGACCCGAGCCCATTCGCCCAGCTTGCGGGGCAGGCCTTCCTGCTGGCCCCGGAGGCGGGCGCCATCGATGCCGCCTTCGCCCAGCTGAGCGCCTCGCGCCGCGTCGACGTGCCGCTGCGCCAGCACATCGAGGAGCTGTATGCCTCGCGCTGCGCCACCTGCCGGCGGCCGGTGGTCGGCGAGCAGTTCATCTGGCCTCGCGACGCGGAAGCACCGGGCCGCAAGATCTACCGCTGCGCGAACTGCGACATCGCCATCGGCGGGCCAGTCGAACGGGTGGCCCCGGTCGACGACATCGACCTGGCCAAGCTGGGGATCGAGCGGCCCAGCCAGGATGCAGCCGTGGACGACGTTCCGGACGACGTCGCGGAGACAGCCGTTGATCCTTCGGTCGCCCCGGATGATGACCTCCCGCCGGCGCCGGTGGGCCTGACCGTCGTCACGCCCTCATTGGATGAAGATCCGACGGCTCCGCTCGGCGAAGCCGGCGAGCCACCGCCACCGCCGGCGCTCGAGCCCGATGCGCCGACCGGTGCGCTGGCCGATGGGCCCCGCTACGCATCCACCGTGATGCCCGAGCCGAGCGCGCCACAGATCACGGCGACCGACGTGCGGCAGGGTCTCCACTACCAGCAGCTGCGCGACCGCTTCCCGGTGCTCGATGGCCGCGACGAGCTGATCGAGGAGCTGCTGGAGCTGTACACGTCTCGCAATCTGTACGCGCTGCAGACGATCGCCAACAAGATCGACGCGGAGCTGCGCGATCCCGCCATGTCCGCCGTCTTCCGGTTGGCGCTGGCGGCCTGCCTGCTTCCCGCCAGCCGGCTGAACGGATATCCCGGTCGCGTGGCCTCGCTGCGGATCAGTGGCGGCCATGTGCGTCAGCCGGCGTCGCGCTACCAGCGCGAGACGAACGTCTGGCGACTGTTCGAGACAGCGGTCGAGGACGTCCGCACCGCGCTGGCCGCATTGGGACGTGACCGGCGCCCGGCGCGCTTCGCCGCGGGGCTGGAGGAGCTGGGCGGCATGGGCGCCGACAACGTGCTCTGGATCCGTTGCCGGCCGGCAGTGATCGGGCAGTACCTGCCGGCGGACCACGCCGACATGGTCCTGTCGTCGATCGCCACCGCCCCGAGCGTGGATGAGCTCAGCTTCGAGTACCTGGCCACCAGCTGGCTGATCGGGCGCGAGGCGGCCGAGACCCTGCGCCTGGAGCCGCTCTTCGGCTCGTCACCGGCACACTCGGATGGTACCGAGGCCACGGCCCTGCGCCACGCCATGGTCTCCGCGGCCGGCGCGTTGAAGCCAGACGGCTGGTTCGTGGTCATGCTCGACGGGGACGATCCGGACCGTCTGCTGGCGGCAGCGACCGCCGGGGCGGCCGCGGAGCTGGAGCTGGTGGACGTGATCCACCGTGAGTCCCGCCGCTCGGGGGACGGGGTCACCCTGCACTTTCGCAAGCCGTCCGCGGAGGACCGCCTGCGCGACGCCGTGCAGGCTCGGCCATTGCGCCTGGGTGCGGATGAGGGGCATTTGACCTACCCGGAGCTGGCGGAAGCCATCGATCAGGCGGCGCTCGCGCTGCTGCGTGCCCGCGGCGAGCCCGCTGGCCTGACGCGCATCGCGGCGGCGGTTGTGCTCCACCTGCAGCACAGCGGGCTGCTGCGGCGGGTGGCGACCGGCCGATCCGGCAGCGACGGTGACGACGAGCCGGCGGGAGATGCGCGCCTGGAGCGGGGCGGCGCCGCCCTGCTGGCGACGCTGCTGCGCGAGGAGCTCTGGCGCGATGACCATCGCTCTCTGATCCGCCTGGGAGACGCGGACCACCCCCAGTGGTGGTTGAGGGACCCGGAGCTGGCCGAGTCACCGCTGGCTGATAGGGTCGAGTGGTCGACCTTCTCCATCCTGTCCACCGCTGGGCGGCTGGACGAGCAGGGGTTCCTGGACCGGATCTACGCGATATTCCCGGGCCTGGATTCTCCGGACGAGGAGCTGGTGCGTGCCTGCCTGGCTGCCTATGCCGCGGGGGTCGAGCGCGGGCAGCTGCGGACCGACGAGGAGCTGAGCCGGCGCCTGGAAGAGCATGCCCGCGTCATCGGCCTACTGGTCGACTATGGCCACCGGCTGGGCCTGAAGGCGTGGGTCAGCCGCCGCGAGCACGACCGCCCGTACGAGGGCGCCACCCTGCTGGATCGGCTGCAGGACGACGAGCGTCGGGCGTATCTGCCGCTCGTGATCCGCGCCGCCGCCGAGGTGCTGGGCACGGTCGACGTGCTGTGGTACCGCCGTGGGCGCCTGGCCTTCCTGTTCGAGGTCGAGTGGACGGCCATGATGGGCGAGGCCATCCTCCGTCGCGGGCGCGAGATTCCGCCCGGTGATCAGCAGGCGCGCTTCCTGGTCTTCCCCGCCGAGCGGACCGAGCTGGTGAGGCTCAAGCTCGAGCGCTCGCCATGGCTGCGCGCCGAGGTGGAGCGGCAGAACTGGCACTTCCTGAAGTGGCAACACCTGGAGACGCTGGTGGGCCTGGAAACCGCCGGACTCGAGCGGATGGAGCCGGTGCTGGGGCTGGATCCGCTGATCGAGCGGGGCGGTCAGCAGCTCACGATGTTCGGGGAGTAGGCAGGCGCTCGGTCACCAGGCGAGCAAGCGATCGGCAACCCTTGACCGGCAGCGTATGCTCAGCCCCGGGAGTGCCGTGGTTCCCCCCTGCGGCACTCCCTTTTGGTGCCCGTCAGGCCTCGGTTGAAGCCGATCTCGAGCTCTTGCGCCGGCTGGCCGGCCGTCCCATGGTGCGGCGCACCACGGTCATCACCTCGTCCACATAGGGCCGCCCCTGGCCCGTCTTGATGGCGTGCGTCAGGCAGCCGTTGATGTGGTCCTCCAGCAGCAGGAGGCCGACCTGGTCGGCCGCGGCGGTGAGGGCCTCCACCTGCTGCAGCAGATCCAGGCAGTAGGCCTCTTCCTCCACCAGCCGCTGCAGGCCCCGTGCCTGGCCCTCGATCCGGCGCAGCCGGTTGAGCAGCTCGCGCCGGTCCTTGGTGTACGAGTGCCGGAAGTGAGTCGATGTATCGCCGCCGGGTGCTGTCGACATACTGCGGGGCAGTATGCGGACGCACGGCGACATCGGTCAATCAGGCGTACCATCGGCCACCCGATGACCGAACTGGAACGCGAAGAGCTGATCGCGCCGCTGGAACGCGCGCTGGTGATCTTCAGCCACCCGGACGACGCCGAGTTCAGCGCCGCCCCGACCATCGCGGCCCTGAGCGCAGCGGGGGCCCGCGTGGACTATGTCGTCACCACCGATGGCGGCAAGGGCACGGAGGACCCGGCGATGACCCCGGAGCAGCTCGCAGGTACCCGCATTGCCGAGCAGCGCGCGGCGGCGGACGTGCTGGGCGTGACCGAGATCGTGCACCTCGGCTATCCGGACGGCTACCTGCAGCCAAGCCTGGAGCTGCGACGCGACATCGTGCGTCAGATCCGCCGCTTTCGGCCGGACCTGGTGATCGCCCAGAACCCGCAGCGCCGCGCCGACGGCAACCCGTTCATTGCCCATCCCGATCACCTGGCCACGGGGGAGGCCACGCTGGCGGCGGTCTACCCGGCCGCCCGCGACCGTCTCAACTTTCCGGAGCTGCTGGACGAAGGGCTGGAGCCGTGGAAGGTGCGACAGGTGCTGGTGAGTGGTGTCGAGCGGCCGAACCTGTGGGTCGACGTGGGGGCCACGTTGGAGCGTGGACTCGAGGCGCTGCGTCGCCACCAGAGCCAGATCGATGACTGGGATGAGGTCGAGGCCCGCGTGCGCGAG
>DATEOS010000242.1:0-2051 GCA_035273815.1 Candidatus Limnocylindria bacterium | reverse complement strand
CGTGATGCCGGAAGCGCAAGTATGTCCGGTGCCGCCGCCGATGCGGAACGACTCGTGCCGGTGATTGTGGCGGTGATCTTGGCGATGGAGGCGGAGGGGTACCGGCAAGCCAGCGCCCTGCAGAACCATGCGCTCATCGCGATGGCATTGGCACCAGCACTTAGCCCACAAATCTGAGGTGGCCGATCGGGTTACTCAGACGCGGGCCGAGCAACCGGAACGGACCCGGCGGCCTCACTGTTTGGCTGGCGATCCGCTAAGACCCACCTCGAGCGGCCGGGCTGGGTTTGGATCCACGTGCCGGCGCTGTCGCGGACATACCGGCGCAGCTGCAGATCCTCGATGAAGTCGTAGGTCAGGCCGTGCTCGAGGAACCAGTTCCGCCGACGTTGCCTCCACGCCTTCCAGTCCTCGTACGCGGCCGAATCGTCGGGGTGGGCGGCCAGTTCGGCCGGTAGCTCGGGCCCCAGGTGCCCCGGGCAGGTTTGCCTCATACGCGACTCCACGGGTGCGCGCGCACGGCCAGCTCGTCCGGCCCGCAGCGCCATCCTGCGCTTGGCGCCGCGGCCTCGCCAGTCGCCATCTGGTGGGTGCTAGGCAACAACGACACCGTGCGACGGCGCCCACGAACCGCCGGGTGGGGGCGCAGCCCCGCCCCCGTGTTCGGGCGGCCGGTGGGCCGTGTGATCGGTGTTCGACCGCGGACGCGGCGATCGGCAAGCCGTCGACGTGAGCGAGTGCGTAGCGTTGGCGGTTACTGGTAAGGGCGTCGATGCCCCCGCATGATCACGCTGCGTGGCTGATCATGCGCTGGAAGATTGCGGCCGGGCGCCATTCGAGCCGCATGCGTTGGTGGATGCAGCGGTCAGTAGCGGTTCTCTGCACGTTGCACTTGACGCTAGGTGCGTCGCTGCGAACGATGGAGGCCGCGGGCGAACAGCGTTCCCGATCTGCAGGGCACGGCCGGTCGGGTGCAGGGTGTGACGTTCGGCGAGGTTCGTCGTTCGGCTTCGATCATTGCCCGCGATCGCTGACGCACGGCCTGGCTGCTCCCGGTGGAGCGGTGATTGCTACTCGACGGCTAACGGGCCGTCGATCGGGGGAGGGGACACCCATGGCTGCTTGTGATGACCGCTGCCCTGCCGCCGGATCGGTCCCGTCATGATCGCGGCGGCGGACGAGCCCATTGGTCCGATATCCATCGGTGTCGCCGAGCCGCCGCGGCCCGGCATGATCCCGGTCACCGGTGGCTCCGTCGACAGGTCAGCGCCCGGCGATGGGGGTCGTGGCGTTGGAGCAAACGATTCGCTACAGGACGCGGTCAGCGACGACCACCTGAGCCGCGACCTGCTGACCCGCGACCTGCCGGAGGCATTGGTTGTCGGCGCGGTCCGCGGTGATGAGCACGCCCGCGACGAGCTACTCGGGCTGATCCAGCCGCTGGTCCTGCGCTATTGCCGGGCCAGGCTGGGCCGCTGGGAGTCGGTGCGCGGCTCGGCCGACGACGTGGCCCAGGACGTCTGTGTGGCGGTGCTCGCTGCGCTGCGGACTTATGAGCCCAAGGGCCTGTCGTTCCGCGCATACGTCTATCGCATCGCCGCCCACAAGATCACTGATGTATTCCGGGCTGGCGGCCGCGACCGGACTGAGCCAGTAGCTGAGCTACCCGACAACTTGGTCACGACCGAGAGCGCCGAAGACCGGCTGCTGGCCGCCGAGCGCGCGGATCGCCTAAGGGCGCTGTTGGCCTATCTGACCCCGCGACAGCGGGAGATTCTGGTGCTACGCGTGGCCGTCGGCGCGTCGGCGCAGGAGGCAGCCCAGGCTGTCGGGTCGACAGCGGGGGCGGTACGAGTGACGCAGCACCGCGCCCTGGCCCGACTCCGGCAGATCATGCACGTGGGCGAGGCGATCGCCCCACCGGCGGCGGATGGGGCTGCGGATGAAGCAGCCGACGAGACAGCCCCGAAGTAGACGAGGCAGCCCCGAAGTAACTGTCCGGGATGCCCCTGGCGTACGGCGAGCAACCGGCTGCAGGGAACGGAGAGATC
>DATEOS010000241.1:0-2558 GCA_035273815.1 Candidatus Limnocylindria bacterium | reverse complement strand
CGTCGCGCATGCGGCCCCGGCGCTGGGTGACCGGCCGGGCCGCGCAGCTCGGGACCCCCGGGGCACTCGTGGTGCGCGACGGCGACCTGAGTACCCGGGCACTGCGCCGGTCGACGTTCTACCGGCACACGGAAGGCTGGCTGGCCGTCCGGTGACGAGCGCAGCGAGGAGGCCGGCGCATCCAGCACCGTCCGGTGACGAGCGCAGCGAGCCGGTAGCGTCGACACGTGAACATCCGTCCGCTGCGCCAGTCGGTACGCCCCAGCCCGGTCTTCCTGGGGATCGTCGCCCTCACCCTCGCCGGTGGGGCGCTGGCGTGGTTCTGCGGCGACGAGATCGGGCCGCTGTCCTATGCGGCGGTGTTCGTGCTCGTGGTCGCGGGCTGGCTGGTGTCGTTGTGCCTGCACGAGTTCGGGCACGCCTACACCGCGTGGAAGTTCGGCGACCACGACATCGCGGTACGCGGCTACCTCACCCTGAACCCGCTGAAGTACACCCACCCGATGCTGTCGCTGGGTTTGCCGCTGCTGTTCATCGCCCTGGGCGGTATCGGCCTGCCCGGCGGTGCGGTCTATGTGCGGACCTCGTGGATGACGCCGCGGCAGCGCACCCAGGTCAGTCTGGCGGGTCCGCTGGCGAATGCGGTGCTGGCCGTGCTGCTGCTGGCGGCGGTGAGCCTGTTCTACGACCGGGCACACGGGGTGTTCTGGTCCGGGCTGGCGTTCCTGGGATTCCTTCAGGTCACCGCCGTGTTGCTGAACCTGCTGCCGGTTCCCGGCCTGGACGGATACGGCGCGCTCGAACCCCACCTCAAGCCGGAGACCCAGCGCGCGCTGGAACCGGTCAAGGGCTGGGGTTTCTTGATCCTGCTGATCGTGCTGATCGTGCCGCAGCTCAACCAGCTGTTCTTCGGCGCGGTGTTCTGGTTCGTCGACCTGGCGGGTGTGCCCAGCCCGCTGGTGTCCATCGGCGGTGGGCTGACCAGGTTCTGGTCCGCCTGGCTCTGAGCCTTGCAACATATGCGGAACTACGCATATATTCGCCTGCATGGGTGCCGGACACGATCACAGCCACGGCCATAGTCACGGTGGGGGCGACACCCGCGTCGGCCGGATGATCCTCGGCGCGGCGATCCTGGGCACGTTCTTCGTGCTGGAACTCGTCACCGCGCTGATGATCAACTCCATCGCGCTGCTCGCCGATGCGGGCCACATGCTCACCGACCTGGTCGCGATGTTCATGGGCCTGACCGCGGTGCTGCTGGCCCGGCGTGGGTCCACCTCCGCGGCCCGGACCTACGGTTGGCACCGCGCCGAGGTGTTCACCGCCGTCGCCAACGCGGCCCTGTTGCTCGGTGTCGCCGGATTCATCCTGTACGAGGCCTTCGAACGGTTCGGGCATGCACCCGAAGTACCCGGCGTACCGCTGATCGTGGTCGCCCTGGCCGGACTGGCGGCCAACGCCGTCGTGGTGCTGCTGCTGCGGTCGGACTCCGAACACAGCCTGGCCGTCAAGGGCGCCTACATGGAGGTGGTCGCCGACACCGTCGGCAGCATCGGCGTGCTGATCGCCGGCATCGTCACCGTCACCACCGGCTGGCCGTACGCCGACGTCGTCGTCGCCGTCCTGGTGGCCCTGTGGGTGCTGCCGCGGGCTTTCTCGCTCGCCCGGTCCGCGCTGCGGATCCTCTCGGAGAGCTCCCCCCACCACATCGACGTCGACGAACTCCGCCGGGCGCTGGGCGAGGTGCCGGGTGTCACCGAAGTCCATGACCTGCATGTGTGGACGCTGGTCCCGGGCAGGGACATGGCCACCGCGCACCTGACCAGCACCGCCGACTCCGCGCGGGTACTCGGCGACGCCAAGGCCGTCCTCGCCGCCCGTGGGCTGGCCCATGCCACCGTCCAGGTGGAACCGCCCGGGTGCACCGACGACTGCCAGAGTCCGGCCGAGCCCGAATCCGAGCACGGCCACACCCACTAGAGGCGCTCAGCCGAGGCCGAGTTCCTTTCGGGCCTGCGGATCGCAGTCGTCGAGCAGATCCAGGCAGCGCGCGTACTCGGGCGTCTCACCGATGGCGTCGGCGGCGCGGGCCAGTGCCGCGACACACCGCAGGAAGCCCTGATTCGGCTCGTGCGAGAACGGCACCGGGCCGAAACCCTTCCAACCGTTGCGGCGCAACTGGTCGAGCCCCCGGTGATAACCGGTACGCGCATACGCGTAAGCGGTGATCGCCTTGTCCTCATCGAGGGCCTGTTCGGCCAGTGTCGCCCAGGCCACCGAGGCCGACGGATGCGCCGCCGCCACGATCGCCGGGTTCTCGCCGGCCGCCAGATCCCCCTCCGCCTCGATATCGCCGGGCAGAAGCACCGGTTCCGGTCCCAGAAGATCACCCATCCGCGTCATGGCGACTATTGTGCCGTGCTGGGCGGGAGTGGGGATGCGGCGGCCGGGGCTGCCCGTGGGCACTAGGCTCGAACACGCACAGCCACGCAGCACGGGAGGACCTCAGATCCATGTCAGACCCCTCAGGGCCCGACCAGGACGCCGAATCGAAG
>DATEOS010000240.1:0-5504 GCA_035273815.1 Candidatus Limnocylindria bacterium | reverse complement strand
TGCCGTCCCCAACAACCTGCCGACCCAGCTGACCACCTTCCTGGGCCGCGAGCGCGAGCTGGCAGAGGCCGCCGCGCTGCTGGCGCAGGCGCGTCTGCTGACCCTGACGGGGCCAGGCGGCACGGGTAAGACGCGCCTGTCGTTGCAGTTGGCGGCGGATGCCACCGACCGCTTCCGTGATGGCGTCTACTTCGTCCCGCTTGGCACCATCGACAAGCCGGCCCTGGTGCTGCCGACCATCGCGCAGGCGCTGGGCATGCCCGATCCGGGTGGCGGCGCGCTCGACCGGCTGGCCGACCAGCTGGCCGACAAGCAGCTGCTGCTGGTGCTCGACAACTTCGAGCAGGTCAGCGACGCCGCTCCCCAGATCGCCGAGCTGCTGACGCGCCTGCCCGAGGCGCGGGTGCTGGCCACCAGCCGCTCCCCACTTCACGTCTACGGCGAGCAGGAGTACCCGGTGCCGCCGCTGGCACTCCCGGACCCCACCCAGCTGCCGGACCTGGAGACGCTGTCACAGTTCGCCTCGGTGGCCCTTTTCATCGAGCGCGCCATGGCGGTGCGCCCCGGCTTCGCGGTCGATCCATCAAACGCGCCGGCCATCGCCGAGATCTGCGTGCGGCTGGATGGTCTGCCGCTCGCCATCGAGCTGGCGGCGGCGCGCGTCCGAGTCCTGGCTCCGCAGGCGATCCTGTCGCGGCTGGGCGATCAGCTCGGCCTGCTGGCCGGCGGCGCCAGCAACCTGCCGGAACGGCAGCAGACGCTGCGCGGCGCCATCGGTTGGAGTCATGACCTGCTGGAGCCGGGCGACCGAACCGCCTTCGCTCGCCTGGCCGTGTTCGCGGGCGGAGCCGATCTGGCCGGCATCGAGGCGGTGGTCACCCCCGACTGGCCGCCGGACGCCGGGGTCGCGCCGGATGCCCTGGACGCGGTCATCAGCCTGCTGGACAAGAGCCTGGTGCGCCAGGAGATGACCGACGACGGGGAGTCGCGCTTCCGCATGCTGTCGGCCATCCGGGCCTATGCCCTGGAGCGCCTGGAGGAGCGGGAGCCTGCGGCCGAGACCCGGCACCGCCATGCCGATCATTACCTCGCCTTGGCGGAGGGCCTGGCGGGCACCGTGTTCGGGTCCGAGCAGCGAGCGGCGCTCGACACCTTCGAGCGCGAGCACGACAACCTGCGTGCCGCCATCGCGCTCGCGGTCGAGGAGGCCGACGCCACGCGCGCGATGCGCTTCCTGGCCGCCTGCTGGCGCTTCTGGCAGATGCGCGGCTATCTGCCGGAGGCCCGCGACAAGGCCAATCGCATCATGCAGCTGCAGGGCGCAAGCGACGCGGTCCGGCTCACGGCGCTGGACGCCGCCGGTGGGGTCGCCTACTGGCAGGGCGACATGTACGGGGCCCGCGAGTGGTACGAGCAGGAGCGTGCCATTGCCGAACGCCTCGGTGACGAGCGCGCGGTGGCCGAGGCCATCTACAACGACTCATTCACCTACTCCCTGACGCCCGACGAGACGTCGAGGGCGCGGCTGCTGGCCGAGGACGCGCTCGCGCGGTTCCGCAAGCTCGACGATCGGAGCGGCATCGGCAAGGCGCTGTGGGGCGTGGTCAACAGCTACGTGTTCGACGACGAGGTGGAACCGGCCCGCAGCCTCATCGACGAATCGCTCGAAGTCTCGCGGGAGCTGGGAGATCGGTTCCAGCTGGGCTGGGGCCTGTTCACCAAGGGCCTGATCCTGAACAAGGCGGGCGAGATGGATGGCGCTCGGCAGTCATACCAGGAGGCGATGGCCATCTTCCGAGAGACGGAGGACGTGACCGGCTACGCGCTGGTGCTGGACGGGATCGCGGTGTTGGAGTGGGGTGAGGGAGACCGCCAGCGGGCGATGCGGATTGCCGGTGCCGCAACCGAGATCCGAAACGTGCAGGAGATCGGTCTGGCCGACATCAACCGGCAGACCGCGCAGTTCTACCCCGAGCGCATGCTCGATGACCCGGAGTTGGCCGCGGCCTACGCGGAAGGCCAGACGCTGACCGTGGACCAGGCCATCGCCCTGGCCTTGCGTGAGGTCGAATCCCAGGCGCGTTAGGGTCAGTCGGGAGCGGCCAGATCCCGTCGGGGGAACGCGATCCACGCGAAGACCACCGGGATGAGCACCGCGATCCCCAGGATCACGAAGTCCATCGGATCGGCCTTGCCGGTCAGGATCTCGGTGGGGTTGAAGTGGTGGAACAGCGAGTACTCCTGCGACCAGTCGACATCGGTCCATAGCGAGCCAAGGATCTCCAGGAAGTAGTTGACCAGCAGGTAGGCCATGGTCAGGCCGAGCGCCGGCGCATGGCGATCGAACGAGACCGATGCGGCCATGCCGAAGGCGGCAAATGCCGACCACAGCAGTAGCCCGTTGGCGAAGACGAGCGGCAGGCTGCCCAGCTCGATCTGGTCGGTGATGCCCTGGATGAGGATGCCCGCGAACTGGCCGCCCAGCAGCGCCGCCAGCTCGATGGCGAGCAGCAGGACCACGGCCATTGCCACCGTGACGTACAGCGCGTGCCGCGAGAGCGGCCGGGCCAGGATCACCTCCAGCGTGCCGCGCTCGCGCTCGCCGGCGATGGCGGCGGTGGTGGTGCCGACCGCGAAGATGCCCAGGAACGCCAATGCCAGCGGATGCTGGAAGCCAAGCGTGATCGCGCCGGGCAGGGTGAACAGGCTTCCGGATCCGAAGTTGAGCAGCTGCTCGGGGATGGCACCGGAGTTGGCCAGCTCGCGGAACGCCTCGGAGAAGCTGACGTAGATGGTGGGGATCAGCGCGCCCCAGGCAAAGCCCGCGATCACCAGCGAGACCAGGCGGGTCTGATTCCAGCGGATGGTCTGCAGCAGCAGCCGGCCGTTCACTGGCTGACCTCCGCCGGCTCGTCCTCTGCGTAGAACTCCAGGAACGCCTCCTCCAGGCGAGCGGGCTCGATGGTCAGATCGACCAGCATCGGGGACGCAACCGCCCGGACGAACGGCGCGACCTCGCCCAGCAGCGTGGCGGAGAGCCGGTCGCCGTCGACCTTGATGTCGGCCAGGCCCGGCACGCTGCTCAGGTCGGGCACGCCCTCCCGCCAGCGCAGGTGGATGGTCCGCTTGCGCCGCGCCAGCAGCTCGTCGACGTGCTGCAGCGCCATCAGCCGGCCGGCGCGGATGATGGCCACCCGGTCGCAGATGCGCTCCACCTCCGACAGCACGTGGCTGGAGAAGAAGATGGTGCGGCCCTCGGCGCGCAGGTCGTCCATGATCCCGTAGAAGGCCTGCTGCATCAGCGGATCGAGACCCTCGGTCGGCTCGTCCAGCACCGCCAGGTCAGGGTCGTGCTGGAGTGCCTGGATCACGCCCAGCTTCTGGCGCATGCCGCGCGAGTAGTCGCGGACCTTGCGCTTCAGGACGGAGGCGGGCATCTGCAGGCGCTCGCACAGCGCCTCGCGGCGCACGGGCGGCTGTCCCTGCAGATCGTTGAGGTAGTCAAGGGCGTCCTCGCCACTCAGCGAGTCGTAGAGCGCGATGCCGCCGGGCAGATACCCCACCCGCCGCCGGATGGCGACCGAGTCGGCGACGATATCCATGCCAAGCACGCTGGCGCTGCCCTCCGTCGGGTGCAAATAGCCCAGCAGGGTGCGGATGGCGGTCGACTTGCCGGCGCCGTTCGGCCCCAGGAAGCCGAAGATCTCGCCCGACTGGACCTCCAGGTCCAGGCCGATAAGGGCCTTGATGCTGCCGTAATGCTTGCTCAGGCCCTGGGTGCGGATCGCGGGTTGCGCCGCTCCGGCGGTTTTGCTGTCCATGCGCTTCGCAATCTACTCCGTGGCCTGATCGCCGGCCGTGCGATCCAGCGCGGCCACGAAGACCGCCCAGGTGGCCGGTCGCAGAACGAACCGCACCAGCTCCAGTCCGTCTGCTTCGTCGGATGTGAGGCGCAGGTGCTCCGCCACGCTGGCGACCGCAATGGCCGACGCCTCCGCGGCCGGATACCCGTAGATCCCCATGCTGATGGCCGGCAGCCCCAGCGTGCGAACACCCAGTTCGCTGGCCACGTCCAGGCTGGAGCGATATGCGCCGGCCAGCAGCTCCGCCTCGCCGTGCCCTCCGCCGCGCCAGATCGGGCCGACGGCGTGGATCACCCAGCGCGCCGGCAGCGCATGCGCCCCGGTCGCCACGGCGGTTCCCGTGGGCGTGCCGTCCGGATAGCGCTGCCGCAGCTCGTCGAGCAGTCCGGGCCCGGCGGCCGCATGGATGGCGCCGTCGACTCCGCCACCGCCGCGCAGGCGCTCGTTGGCCGCGTTGCCGATGGCGTCGACCGCCTGCTGCGTGATGTCGCCCTCGATCAGCTCCAGCCGGCCGCGGCCGATGACCAGCGCGGCGGATGTCACGGCCGATGCCTGTGGATCAGCGGTCGACGCGGACAGCGCGGAACATGGACCGCAGGCTCGGCCGCTGCCCGTAGAGCAGGACGCCGGCGGCATAGATGCGCGCGGCGATCGACAGCGCCGCGACCAGGAAGACCGCCATCGCGATGGCCGCCACGGCCCACTCCCATGGCGCCACGCTGGAAAGGATCGTGCGCGCCGGCAGCAGATACGGGCTGAAGAACGGGATCAGCGACAGCGCCTGGATCCAGGTGGCGTCCGGGGTGTTCAAGCCGATGAAGGCGGCGAAGTAGCCGATCATGCCGATGAAGATCATCGGTCCCGTGACCTGCTGCACCTCCTCCTGCCGGTTGGCCATGGAGCCCAGTGCCGCGTACAGGGTCGCGTAGAGCATGAAGCCGGCAAGGAAGAAGATCCCGAACGGCAGCAGCACAGCCAGGTCGATGCCCTCGATCTGGCCGCCACCGCTGCCATACAGGCGATCGGCCAGGACACGCTGCACGACGAAGCCCAGGATCGAGGCAACGACCACGACCAGGTACTGCGTCAGGCCCGCCGCGCCGGTACCCAGCACCTTGCCGCCCAGCAGCTGGCGAGGCGTCGCGGCGGTGATCAGCAGCTCCATGACCCGGCTGCTCTTCTCCTCGGCCACGCTGGAGGCGACCCAGGTCCCGTAGGTGATCACCGCCATGAAGGTCAGGATCACCAGCGCCATGGCGAACAGGTAGCGGGCGCCGAAATTCTCCTCTGGGTCCAGCGCGCTGGGATCCGACTGCTGGACCTCGACCGGTGCGGGCGCCAGGATCTGGCCGGCTTCCGCCCCGACCCCGGCGCGCTGCAGCCGATCGCCGACGCTGACCTGGTAGACCGCCGTGCGGATGGCGGTCGGCGTGCCGCCGGTCAGGCCCTCGTCGGTGTAGAGCACGTACGACAGGTCGCCGTTGTCGCCTCGCTCGATGGTCAGCAGCCCGTCCAGCCCACCGTCGCGGACCTCCGCCCGCGCTGCCTGTGGGTCGTCCACCGAGGTGACCACGTAGTCCGGGCCGTCTGTGCCGGCCGCGCTGTCGAGCACCGCCTCCAGGCCCGTGGCGGTGGCGGCGG
>DATEOS010000239.1:0-5230 GCA_035273815.1 Candidatus Limnocylindria bacterium | reverse complement strand
AGATCCTCCCCTAACCACACCATCGCAGCTACCTGCGGGTGGCAGAATTGGGCCGATGCGGGTTTCTGCCAAGGCCGATTACGCCCTGCGAGCCGTCGCCGAGCTGGCAGCCGCCGAGTCGGGGCCGCTCAAGCGCGAGCGCATCGCCGATGCGCAGCAGATCCCCATGAACTACCTGGAGAACATCCTGCTCGAGCTGAAGCACGCCGGGATCGTGCAGAGCCAGCGCGGGACCTCCGGTGGCTTCCGCCTCGCGCGTCGACCGGCCGACATCAGCCTGGCCGACGTCATCCGCGCGGTCGACGGCCCCATGGCCAACGTACGCGGTTCGCGCCCGGAGGAGGTCGAGTATCTCGGTCCCGCCGAACATCTGCGCGATGTGTGGGTCGCCGTCCGTGCCGCGCTTCGGGAGCTGCTGGAGACGACATCGGTCCAGGACCTGATCGACGGGACCCTCCCCAAGCGCATGGATGAGCTCACCGACGCGCCGGACGCCTGGGTCAGCCTGGGGCGGGTGCGCGGCTCCGGCCGCGCCCGCGGCGCCAGCACCGGCTAGTCGCCTACTCGTTCGCCTCGACCAGCCCCCAGCGTCGTCGGACCGCGGCGTCAAGCCTGCCGAACAGCAGTGCGTCCACGACGATTCCGATTACCAGGATCACGATCATGGTCGCCAGCAGCCCGCGGGCGTCATTGAGCTCGCGAGACAGCTGCAGCCGAACGCCCAGGGCCGGCTGCTGGGCGATGATGACCAGCAACTCGCCGGCCATCAGCGAGCGCCAGGCGAAGGCCCAGGCCTGCTTCATGCCGCCGATGAACGACGGCAGCGATGCCGGCAGGATCACCAGGCGGTAGGCATCCACGCCCGTGGCGCCCAGCACCTTGCCGGCGCGCAGCAGGATGCGCGGCACGTGGTCGACGCCGGCGATGAGGCCGTTGGCCACCGATGGCGCCGCCCCCAGCACGACCACGAACAGGATCGCCTGCTCGGTCAGGCCGAACAGCAGGATGGCCAGCGGAAACCAGGCGATCGACGGCATCGTCTGCAGCCCGGTGATCAACGACGCGATGGCTGTGCGCAGCGTGCTCCAGCGCACGATGGCGATGCCGAGCAACGAGCCGATCACCAGTGCCAGCCCGAAGCCAACCCCGATGCGCCGCATGGTGGTCCCGATCGCGAGCAGCAGCGACGAGTCGGTGAGGTTCTCGACCAGCCGCTGACCGACTTCAATCGGCGGCGGGAGGACGTGCGGCGGCCGCCAACCGAGGAGTACCACGATCTGCCAGATGGCGATGACCACGCCGATCGCCGCCAGGAGCGGCCAGGCGCTGCGCCAGATGCGCCACGGCAGAGACTGGTGTGAGGTGATCGGGAGCTCCAGGTTGTCGATCCCGGCGAGCTCCAGGTCGACGCTCTGCGCATCAGTCGGTCGCATGGCGTCGCACCTCTTCCCGCAGCCGGCCGGTGATCTCGGCGACGAGCGCGGCAGCTTCCACATCGCCTGCCTCGCGCGGCCTCGGCAGCTCGAGCGGGATCTCGGTCGCCACGCGACCGGGGCGGCTGGTGAGCACCAACACGCGATCTCCCAGCCGCACGGCCTCTCGCACGTCGTGGGTCACGAAGAGCACTGTGAAGCGCGCATCCGTCCACAGGCGTTCGAGCTCGTCGTGGAGCAGGTCGCGGGTCATGGCGTCCAGCGAGCCGAAGGGCTCGTCCATCAGCAGGATGTCCGCCTTCTGCGCGAAGGCGCGGGCGAGGGCCACGCGCTGCCGCATCCCGCCCGACAGCTCATGCGGCCGCTTATCGGCGAAGCCCTGCAGCCGGACCATGCTCAACAGCCGCAGCGCCTCTGCCCTGCGCTCGCGGCGCGGCACGCCGGCCAACCGAAGCGCGAGCTCCACGTTGCCGGCGGCCGTCAGCCACGGGAAGAGGGCAGCCTCCTGGAAGAGGAGGGCCTTCCGACCGTGGACCTCCAGCGTGCCACCGGCGGGCCGATCGAGGCCGGCGACCAGGTTGAGCAGCGTGGTCTTGCCACAGCCCGATGCCCCGACCAGGCACACGAACTCGCCGGGCTGGACGTCAAAGCTGATGTCGCTCAGCGCGAGGACGTGGTTGCCCCGTGGGCCATAGATCTTGTGGACGCCCTGGACCGAGATCGCCGGTGGCCCGCTCACGGCCGCCGATGCGCGTCGAGCGCGGTCGATCGGGATCGGCTCTACGGTCGGAAGGGATGCCGTCATGGCTGTGGTATCTCCTCCATGCCCTGGGCGGACAGGACTTCGTTCAGCAGGCTCAGGTCGTAGATGCCGTCCAGGTCAACCGGCTCGAGCAATCCAACGTCGACCGCGTGTGCGGCCGATTCGGCCAGCGATGACGCGATCGGGTCGTCGGTGAAGACCAGGTTTTCCCAGGCGGCGGCCAGGATGGCGGGGTCCAGCTCGGCCCCCGTCAACGCGCCAATGGCATCGCCCACCACCTGCTGCGCCTCGTCCGGGTTGTCGTTGACGAACGTGTTGGCGGCCACCTGGCCCTCGAGCAGCCGCTGGACGACATCCGGGTGCGCATCGAGGAACTCGGTTGCCACGATCAGGTGCGTCGTCACGAACTCGCCATCCGGCCACAGGTCGCGCTCGTCGACCAGGACGTGGCCGCCCCCCTCCTCGATCATCCGCGTGGCCCATGGCTCCGGCACCCAGGCTCCGTCCAGGTCGCCGGTGCTGAAGGCGGTCAGGATGTCGGCGTTGGCCTGCGGCAGGACGGAGACGTCACCGCCGCCCTCCTGGTCGGTCTCGTAGCCCTGCTCCTTGAGCCAGGCACGCAGCGCCACGTCCTGGGTGTTGCCGAGCTGCGGGCTGCCCAGCTTCTTGCCGGCGAGCTGGTCGGGGCTGCTGATGTCGGGGCTGACCACCAGGAAGGCGCCGCCCGAGGTCGCACCCGAGACGATCTTGATGGCGGTGCCCTCGGACTGGGCCCAGGCGTTGATGGCCGGGTTGGGCCCGACATAGCTGGCATCCAGCCCGCCGCCGAAGATCGCCTCAACCACGTCGCCGCCGGCGTTGAAGGTCTGGGTGGTCAGCGTGACGCCGGAGCCCAGCTTGTCTTGAAAGATGCCGTTCTCGACGCCCACGATGGCCGTCGCGTGGGTGACGTTCGGGAAGTAACCGAGCCGCAGCTCAACGGTCGAACCGTCGCCGCCGCTGGCGGGTCCGGTGCAGGCCGCCAGGATCAGTGGCAGGGCGATCAGCAGGCGAGAGATACGCATTGGCGCTTTGGTCTCCTACGGCATCAACGTGGTTAACGTGGTCAACGTAGTCATGTTGACAAACTAAGTCAACTTCAGGAGCGGACAAAGTGTGCCAGAGCGATGCAAGGGTAAGTCTGCCCAGATCAGCGGGGAGGTCAGTGAGCCTGGTCGGGCTCGTGCCGCCGGATGCGTCGGGCCAGGGCGTTCAGCACCTGACTCTGGACATCCGGGAACTCCTCCATCATGGCATGGAAGTCCCGATGGGTGATCACCAGCAGCCGGCACGGCTCCTCGGCCGTCACCGTGGCGGTGCGCGGCCCGCCGTCGACCAGGGCGATCTCGCCGAAGAAATCGCCCGCGCCGAGCGTGTTCACGCGGTCGCCGTCACGGTCGATGGCGACCGTGCCGCTGACGATCACCATCATGTCGCTGCCGATCTCCCCCTGGCGCATCAGCACCTTGTCGGCAGGAACGTCGATCTCGTCGGATAGCATCCCCAGTCGTTCCAGGCCATGTCGGTCGATGCCGCTGAAAAGCGGGATGCGGTGCAGCAGGTCGAGCTTTTCGTCGCGGGCCAAGCGTGCCCTCCTCTCCGTGCGCGCGAGGATACGCCGAGCAACGCTACGGCGTCGCGAGCTAGCAGTCGACCTCGAACCCGCCATGCGGGTGCTGGATCACCTGGCAGAAGTAGCGGATCTGCTCCAGGGTGGCGTCACTCGTAGGCGCGAGGCCGATCACCTGTCCATCCAGGCTGATCGTGCCCGAGGCCATGGCATCGGCCCGCAGGCCATGCGAGAAGGTGTGGACGTGCGCGCCCCGTTGGCCGCTGGCCGGGAACCACGCGTTGCCTGAGACACGGGAGCGCTCGAACGGTCCCAGCGGTGACCACCGGACGTCGATGCCGATGCTGACCGCGTTCCCGTCGTTGTCGACGCCGGGGATGGCGGCGCGCACCCAGGCGGCACCGAAACGGGGGCTGGTGCTCAACCGGTCCAGGCTCATGCCATCAACGCTGTAGGTGATGGGGTAGCCCTTGGGCCCGGGTTCCACGCAGATATCGCGTTCGGCATAGAAGACGCCGACCAGGCCCTGCTTGTTGACCCGCCCGCCGCGCGCTCCGAACGTGCCGTCCATGGCGCTCACGAAGACCTCGACCTGGCGGCAGCCGTCCACCTGGACGAAGGTCGCGCCGGCGTGGCGCGAGCGGATGACGCGGGCGTAGTCCTCGATCACGGAGGCGCCGGCCACGCCGGCCGTGAGCCCCAGCAGCAGGACCGGGACCGTGATCAGGGCGAGCAGTCGGCTGTGGCGGCGCATGGGCGTTGGCCTCGAAGGGGTTCCGGTCGGCGGCCTTGGATGGCACCTTCATCGGATCGGACGCGTTGACGCGATGGCAGGGCTTCGTGTTACGCCGTCCGACCGCTGGCTACGCCCGTACTGCCATCTTGCGCGCCCGCGTGGCGAGCCCGGCCAGGACGCCGTTGGCGTCATCGGTCCAGGCGGGGTAGTGCGCGAAGGCAATCGTCTGCACGTCGTATTGGGTGAGGCGCTCCACTGACGCGCAGGCCATCTGATAGTCGGAGCTGAAGTAGCGGTGCGCAAAGGAGACCCTGCTCTTTCTGACCTGCAGGACGTCGCCGGTGAACAGGATCCGATGGCGGGCTGCGTAGAGGCACACCGTGCCGGGCGTATGCCCCGGAGTGTGGATCACCTCCAGGCCGCCGAGCACAGGCAGGACGTCACCGTCGTGGAGCGGGGTGGCCGCGTGGGGCCCGCGGGTCAACCACGCGATGAGCTTGCCCCGATCCCTGGCGTCCCACGCCTCGCGAAGCGTGACGTTGAGGCCGGCGATGTCGGCGGGGTGCATCAGCACCTCTGCATCGTTGTCGGCCGTCATCTCGCGCACGCCGCCGATGTGGTCGGGGTGGCCGTGCGTGCAGACGATCCGTCGCAGCTCGCGCCTCGAACGCCCAATCCTGGCCAGATAG
>DATEOS010000238.1:0-3926 GCA_035273815.1 Candidatus Limnocylindria bacterium | reverse complement strand
CGGACGCGGCGCCGCAGACGGGCCGCTGGCCGACGATCGATCCCAGGATCCCACCGTGCTGGAGCTCGGCGACCTGCGGATGCACGTCATCTGCCGCGGCGGCGACCGCCTGGCGCTCCGCGTGCGAGATCACACCGCGCCGGCGCTGGCCGCGTTCAGCGGGATCGAGCACTTCCCGATCGACATCGGCTGGCGAATGACCGGCCGGCTGGAACCGGATGCGTCGGATGAGCCGATCGAGATCGTGGACATCACCGGCCTGGTCACGCACGAGGCATCGCCCGGTCGGGTCGCGTTCGAGCGCGACGGCCGGACGTGGCAGCTGCGCTCGCTGGATGGCGGGGACGGCAAGCTGTGGCTGATCTTCGGCGATGCCACCAACGGCGGCGAGACGTACGGCGGCGGTCGCTTCCTCTACACCGAGCCTGTGGCTGACGACGGCACGGTGGTGATCGACTTCAACGTGTCTTACAACCCGCCCTGCGTCTTCTCGCCGTACGCCACCTGCCCGCTGCCCCCGGCGGAGAACCGCCTGCCGCTGCGGATCGAGGCGGGTGAGCTTCTGTATCACGCGGGCTAGCCCTCGGCGCGCAGCTCCTCCAGGTCCAGGTCGCGCTCGACCCGTCGCACGGCGGGATCGCCGATCACGCGGCGGTCGCGAAGATCGATGATCGCGACTCGTTGCGCGTCGATCACCGCCTGGCGGATGGCGGCGTGATCGATCATCTCCTGGTCGGGCGGGATCTCGCCCTCGTCATCGCTGTGCTCGTGCTCCAGGTGCTCCGCCGCGTGCCGGTAGCGCGCCCGCATCTGGTCGATCAGCTCCAGGTGGCCCGGCCACTCCTCAGCCAGCTCGTCCAGCCGCTCAAGGGCAGCCGCGTTGGCCGCCTCCCGGGCGTGGATCTCGTCGTGCTGCTCGCTGCCGTCGTCACCGACTCCCAGCCGCCGGATGAGCCAGGGCAGGGTCAGCCCCTGTCCGACCAGCGTGGCCAGGATCACCGCGAAGGTCAGGAACTGCAGCAGGTCTCGCGCCGGGAAGGCGAATGGGTCGCCATCGGGGGGTCGAACCGTCAGAGGCAGCGCCAGCGCGGCGGCCAGCGACACGACCCCGCGCATGCCGGCCCAGCCGATGATCACGACGATCTGGGGCGGCGGCGATGGGTCCCGCTCCTTCAGGCCCGGAATGAGCCAGCGGGGCAGGTAGGTGGCCGGGAAGACCCAGATCATGCGCACCACGATCACGGTCAGGCTCACCGCAACAGCCAGGATCGCCAGCTGGGAGGGCGTCCAGGTGGCACGCAGCTCCCCGAGGATGGTCGGCAGCTGCAGGCCAATCAGGATGAACACCAACCCGTTGAGAACGAAGATCACCATTTGCCATACGCCTGAAGCCAGTACCCGCGTATCCGAGGTGAGGATCCGCGGCGCCGCACGACCGAGCACGACGCCAGCCGTCACCACTGACAGCACGCCAGACACCTGCAGCAGCTCGGCGGGAATCCAGGCCGCGAACGGCGCCAGCAGGGAGACGAGCACCGCGACTGGCGGATCGCCCAGGCGCTTCTCGACCTGCACCACGACCCAGCCGACGATCAGCCCACATGCCACACCGCCGACGCTCACGCCAACGAAGCCAAACGTGGCCTGTGGTACAGACAGGGCGCCGGTGCCCACCGCGATGATGGCGAGGCGCAGCGTTGTCAGCGCGGTGGCGTCATTGACCAGGCTCTCGCCTTCCAGGATGGTGACCACTCTTCGCGGCAGACCGAGCCGTTGCGCAATCGCGGTGGTGGACACCGCGTCCGGCGGCGAGACGATCGCGCCGAGGGCAAAGGCCGCGGCCCAGCCCATTGAGGGCACCAGTGTGTGGACCACGAATCCGACCGCCAGCGTTGTGACCAGCACCAGCCCCACCGCCAGCAGGCCGATCGGCCGCGCATTGACTTTCAGCTCGTGCGGCGAGGTGAAGTACGCCGCGGAGAAGAGGATGGGCGGCAGGAAGAGGAGGAAGACGAGCTCTGGAGCCAGCGAGACCTGGGGCGCGCCCGGGAACAAGCTCAGGACCAGGCCCATCACCAGGCCGCCGATCGTCATCAGGATCGGGTAGGGAACCGAGACTCGCCGGGCCAGCACCGTCAGCGCGGCAACGAGCACCAGCAGGAGCAGGACGATCTCGACCTCTTCCACGGCGCGAAGCCTAGCGGACGCGGATCGGCATCCGGGACTGTCTACACTTAGGCGCCATGAGCGTGGAACCCGCCGCCCAGCCGCTGCCGGAAGCGGCCGAGGAGCCATCTGCGGCATCGGCTCGCTTCCTGTCGGCAAGCGTGCGCGACATGCCGCCATCGGGCATCCGGCGCTTCTTCGACATGCTCAACGAGATGAAGGACGTCATCTCGCTGACCATCGGTGAGCCGGACTTCACCACCCCCGAGCCCATCACCCGCGCCGCGATCGCCAGCCTGGAGGCGGGGGAGACCCACTACTCGGCCAACGGCGGCATGATCGAGCTGCGGCAGCTGATCGCCTCCGACCTCGAGGCGCGGCTGGGCCTGTCCTATGACCCACGGACCGAGATCGTGGTGACGGTCGGTGCCTCGGAGGGGCTTGACGCCTCGCTGCGGGCCGTGTGCCAGCCGGGCGACGAGGTGATCCACCACGAGCCGTGCTTCGTCGCCTATGCGCCGTGCATCCAGCTGGCCGGTGGGACGCCGGTCGCCATCGCGACCACCGCGGCCACCGATTTCGAGCTCACCCCGGCCATGGTCGAGAGGGCCGTCACGCCGCGCACGAAGGCCATCTTCCTGGGGTATCCGAACAATCCCACCGGCGCGGTCCTGCATCGCGACGAGCTCGAGGGGATCGCCGAGGTTGCGCGCCGCCACGACCTGCTGGTCATCAGCGACGAGATCTACGAGCGCCTGGTCTATGGCAGCCACGAGCACGTTGCCATCGCCTCGCTGCCGGGCATGCGCGAGCGGACGATCCACATCGGCGGCTTCAGCAAGAGCTACGCCATGACCGGCTGGCGGATCGGTTACGTGTGCGCTCCGGCCGGGCTGATGGCGGGGATCGGCAAGGTCCACCAGTACGGGATCATGTGCGCACCGACCGCCGCCCAGTTCGCCGCCGTCGAGGCACTGCGCAGCGGCGAGCCGTTCGTGCAGGCCATGCACGCTGAGTACGAGCGCCGTCGAGTGCTGATGACGCGCCGCTTCAACGAGATGGGCCTCACCTGCTTCGAGCCGATGGGTGCCTTCTACTGCTTCCCGAACGTCCACGATGCGACGGGGCTGAACGACGAGCAATTCGCACAGGAGCTGCTGCGCGAGGAGCGGGTGGCGGTGGTCCCGGGCAGCGCCTTCGGACCATCCGGCGCCGGGCACGTGCGAGCCTGCTACGCCACCGCCTACGAGGAGATCGTGGAGGCCATGGACCGCACCGCGCGCTTCGTGGAGCGGCGTCGGGCGGCCGCCGCTTCCGCGTGAACGAACCGGCCAAGCCTGCCACGCCGGCCTCTTCGGCCATCTTCGACGTCACCGCCGATGGCTATGAAGCGACCATGGCGCCGTCGCTGCGCCCGGTGGCGGCGGAGGTCGTGCGGCGGGCCGCATTGCAGCGGGGCGAGCGCGTGCTGGACGTTGGCTGTGGGACCGGGATCGCGGCTGCCGCGGCCCACGCTGCCGGCGCCCAGGTGGTGGGGCTGGACGGAGCGGCCGGCATGATCGCCATCGCCCGTCGCGAGGTACCGGGCGTGGACTTCCGGGTCGGCGACTTCAACGCTCTTCCTTTCGACGACGGCGCCTTCGACGCCGTCATCAGCTCGCACGCCCTGCTCTTCTCCGACGACCGCGTGGCGGCGCTGCGCGAATGGCGGCGCGTCTGCCGCGCCGGGGGGCGCCTGTCCCTCTCCGTTCCCGGTCCGG
>DATEOS010000237.1:0-3671 GCA_035273815.1 Candidatus Limnocylindria bacterium | reverse complement strand
GTGGTCGCCGATGTGCTCGTCGATCCAGTTGAGCTCGATCTCAAGCTGCTCGGGGGTGAAACCGACCGCGCCGAGCACGCCGAATCCGCCGGCCTTGCTGACGGCGACCACCACGTCGCGGCAATGGGTGAAGGCGAAGATCGGCAGATCGATGCCGAGCTGGTCACAGAGGGCGGTATGCATACGGCTCCTTGATTGGGCGATCGCGAATCGCGCGACTGAAACGTGTTCTAGTTTAGTATCCCGGCCGCCGATTCTGGCAAGGGTGGCGGGCCCGTTCGTCGACGCGGACCTCGACAGCGTGCGAGAATGCCATTACCGTTTTTCGGAAGTTGCATTAACAGCTGTCGTATTCTCGATCGGGGGAGTGCCCACCATATGAAGGACTGGCTGGCGAACTCGTTGGTGCTGGTTTCGGACTATCGGGTGCCCGACCCGAACGCGGTGTGGCCGTTGCTGCAACGCCGGCGGACGGCGCTGGCCGAGATGGGTGTGCACCATGTACTGGTCTACACCTCGACGACCGATCCCGAGCGGGTTCTGGTCATCCTCGGCATCCACTCCCGCGAGCCCATCCTGGATCTGCTGCGGTCCCGGGTGTTCTTCGACTGGTTCGACGCCGTCGGCGTCCAGGACCTGCCCGCGGTGTTCGCCGGTGAACTGTTCGAGCGCATCGACTTCGATCACGACGAGCATCCGGCCCCACCGGTGATGGTGGCGATGGTGACACCGGTCGCCGACGTCAACGCGCTCAGCCTGCACGTGCACGCCGCGGCGGCCGGATTCCGCGCCTCCGGGGTGCAGCGGTTCTGGAGCTTCCGCGCCCTCGACGACGCGCACGAGGTGCTCATCCTGCAGCAGATCGACGACGAGTCCAAAGCCCGCCGCTGGCTGCACGACTCCGACGACGCGGCCGAGTGGCTGGCCGAGGCGGGGGTGGGCGCCTATCCGCCGGTGTTCATCGGTCAGTTCCAGCAGATGATGCGCATCGAGGGCTGATGTTCGTCTGCCTGTGCAACGGCATCACCAGCCACCAGGTGATCGAGGCGGTGGATTGCGGCGCCTGCACGACCAAGCAGGTGGCGACCGCCTGCGGCGCCGGCGCCGACTGCGGACGGTGCCGGCGCACAGTCCGCGCGATCATCGACTCCCGGAGCGCTGGTCGCGGGACCACCACCGCCGGTCGGCCTCGGGACTGACCCGAAGGATCGGCCAGCCCTTGCGGGCCGCGGCGGTGGCCAGGCCCGGCCGCGGGTTGACCGCATTCGGATGACCGACGGCATTGAGCACCGGCAGATCCTCGGTGCCGTCGGCATAACAGAAACTCCCGGCCAGATCGATATCCCGATCCGAGCTGAATTCCATTACCGCTCTGGCCTTCTGGCTACCCCAGATGATGGGCCGGACGATCCTGCCGGTCAGCTTTCCGGCCTCGTCGACCTCGAAGTGGTTGCACAGCACATGCTCGATCCCCAGATGCCGGGCGACCGGGCCGGCGTGCATCGTCAGTGCCGAGGAACTCATCACCACCGTGTGACCGCGCTGCTGGTGGGCGGCGACCACCTCCGTCATCACCGGGAACAGCCGCCCGATGACGCGCGCGTTGAACAGCTCCTCGCCGAGTGCCTCCAGGTCGGCCAGTGCGTCACCGGCCAGGTATCCCGCCGCCCGCTGCAGCAGCCGGGCGAACTCCATCCGGCCGAGCTTGTAGCGGACCGAGGCCTCCAGGATCCCGGACAGTTCGCCGAACCCGGACTGGCCTCTGCGGATGCGGTGGCCGGCGTGCACGGTGGCGGTGAAACCGCGCACCAGGGTCCCGTCGAGATCGAAGAAGGCGCCGATCTGGGGCCCCGGCGGACTCACGGCGATGGCCGCTAGCGGGTCGGTCACTCCTCCATTGTGCGGTGCCCGCGCGCGGTGGTCACCCGGCGGGCAGAAAGGACAGGTCGGTGCACTCGGTGAGCAGGCGCGCAAGCTCCGCGCGTCCGGCGGGATCCACCGTCGCAGGCAGCTCGGACAGCGCCCGCTCCGCGGTGGTGACCAGCCCATCGATGCGGCCGCGGGTGCGGCCGACCGCACCGGACCGCAGCGCGATCCGCTGGGTGTCGGCGATCCGGTCGTCGTCGGCCGCCGCGTCGCCGACGATCGGTGCCAGGCTCTGTGCCTCGGCGGCGGTGGCCATCGCCAGTGTGGCACCCAGCAACTCGGTGGGCTTCCCGGTCCGAATGTCGTCGCCGGGTCGCTTGCCGGTGGATTCGGCGGGGCTGAACAGGTCGGCGAGGTCGTCGCGCAGCTGGAAGGCCTGGCCGACGGCCACGGCGTAGTCGCGCAGCGGCCGCGTGACCGCGGGCGCGCGGGACCCGGTCAGGATCGTGCCCAGCTCGACCGGGCGCACCACGGTGTAGGAGCCGGTCTTGTAACGCTGGATCTGCGCCGCGGTGTCGGGCCGGTAGTCCCGGGCGGCCTGGGCGCGCAGCTCCAGCAACTGGCCCGAGAGCACCTCCACCCGCATGGACCGGAAGCACCCGGCAACCTGCCTGCGCAGCGGGGGCGCCAGCGTGGCGGTCATATCGTCGAACTCGTCGTGCGCCGCCGACCAGAGCAGGTCGCCGACCAGCAGCGCCGAGCCGTCGCCGAACTCCTGGGCGGCACCCCACCAGTCCCGGTCCCGGTGATGGCCGGCCAGGGCGGCGCGCGCCGACGGCCGGCCGCGGCGCAGATCGGAGTGGTCGATGATGTCGTCGTGCACCAGGATCGCCGCGTGCAGCAGTTCCAGTGACGCGGCCAGCGCCACGATCGCCTCGATCCGTTGCGGATCGGTGCTGCCCAGCCGCCACGCGCCGAAGGCGAAGCGCGGGCGCAGCCGCTTGCCGCCGGCGGTCACCGCCGACAGACTCACCTGCGCGAAGGTGCCGAGTTCGGGGTCTATCAGCTGCAACTGTTCGGCCACTGCGCCGGTCACGCACGCGTGCAAGCGCCGTTCCACGGCGTGCAGGAACTCGGCGATCTCAGGGTTGTCGGGCACGACACCTCATCCATTCGTGGCTGTCCGGTGGGGTTGGGAGCGCCGCGAGTCTATGGGCCGGCGATTCGCCGTGCCGATTCAGCGCGGCGACGCTGTACGGGCCTACAGTGCCGCATCCGTGGACTGTGCGCGCCACCCAGGATCGCGGTAACGCGCTGCCGCACCGGATCATCCGTGCCCATACTTCCGTAACCGAGAGCTTGCGAAAGGGTGACTCAGTGACATCGAGCGGTCAAATAACCTCCGCGCCAGCGGAATTGAAGCGAGAGTTCTCGCTATGGTCGGCGTTCGCGTTCGCCTTCGCGTTCATATCGCCGATCGTGGCGATGTACGGCATCTACGGGCTGTCGCTATCCACCGCCGGCCCCGGCTTCTGGTGGACCTTCGTCATCGTCGGCACCGGCCAGTTCATCATCGCGTTGGCCTTCGCTGAACTGGTGTCCCGCTGGCCCTTCGAAGGATCGATCTACCAGTGGACCAAGCGGCTCGCCGGCGAAGTGGCCGGCTGGTTCGCCGGCTGGGTCTACATGTGGGCGCTGGTGATCATCATGGCCACCGTCGCCTACGGTGGCGCCGGGTTCCTGGCCGAGCTGATCGGCATCCACGGCCCAACCGCGGTGCAGCAGAGCATCATCGCGCTGCTGAT